>JBGSUF010000393.1:0-4345 GCA_041736285.1 Hyphomonadaceae bacterium
CGCCGGCACCAGCGTCGACGCCGCCCGCATCGGCTGCTCGAAGCCCTGCCGGTCCTCGATGTCGACGACCTGAAAGCGCGCCGGGGCCGCCCCTGCGGTGGGCGGACAGGTTGCCGCCATCGCCATCAGTAACAATCCTGCAACGCAACGAAACATGGCAATCAGTCCTCCATGAAGAAAACGCACAGATGAGTGTCAGGTCAGGGCGGCGCCTGCGACGCGCGCTCCGGCCTATTCCAGCGGGGTCAGCCTGCGGCCCTCCTGGCCACTGTCACGATAGGGGTCGTAGAAGTTGTCTTCGGTCACGACGAAAGAGCCGTCATTCAGCTGCCAGGCGCTCTCATAGCCGTAGGGCAGCTCGATCTGGCCGGTCGGCGTGTCGGCGCTGTAGGTTTCCGCGCCGCGTATCGCCTCGCCCTGTTCGCGGCGCAGATAGTCGTCGCTGTCCTGACGCTTGCGCCAGCTGTCCATGCTCATGTCGCTGATGTCGGAATACGTGTCGGAGATGATCTTCGAGCGCTCCGCCGCCGCCCGCGCTGCATCGGCATTGCCCTGCCGACGCACGGCATTGACCTTGGCCTGCCACTGCGGATCGACCCGGTAATTGGCCGAGAACAGGTGGAAAAGGGGCAGGTAGCTCTCGAACACGTCGGCCGGAGCCGAATACACAGTGATCAGCGATGCCCCGCCGGTCTGCATCTCCAGCGCCGAGCCAATGGCGTAGGTGTAGCCGCTCTTCATGTAGCTGTGATAGGTGAACACGGAGACGATGGCCTTCATCGCACGCCCGTTGGCGGTGTAGTCCACCTGCGCGGTCACATAGTCACCCCAGCTTTTCGTATAGGGGTCGCCGCCCATCTCGAAGGTCATTGGCGCCAGCATGCGCTGGGTGGCCGGATCGCGGACAACCTCCACGACCCTGCCGCCCGGAAGGCTGCCCGCCCATGCCCGCACGAACTGGTCGGCCGAGCCGAAACCGGCATTCAGGCAGTCGCGGCCGGTCGGATAACCCTGATTGTTCTGGCTCCAGCCGACATTGGGGAGCATCTCGATCGAGGCTTTCCCGTCCGGGGAGGATGCGCGCCAGCTGATATTCTGCCCGGAAGTGCAATCGCCGCCCATCTTGTAGAAGACCCCGCCGGTCACCTTCCAGTCGGACGGCACGAGGGAACTGGCCGCCCTCATCGGACGCTCGAAGCCGGTCGGGTCCATAATGTCTGCGACCTTGACCCGCACGCCGCTATCCGGGCGCCCCTGCGGCGCACCAAGCGCCGTGCCAACAAGCGCCGTCGCCGCAAACGCCAGTGCTGCAATCTGCTTTTTCATCGCAATACCCTCTCATGTCCTGACTGCCGAGGTACAAAGCCTCTCCTGAACCTATAGGCGCAGGCCCGGCGGAAACCGGGTCACGGCCCTGTCATTCCCGGCAATCAGGCTTATCTGCGGTGTGTGAGCTTACACCGGAGCCTGACACGCCATGGCCGATGACCGAGACCCTGAACGCAACCGCCTGAGCGGACGCCTTGCCCGCAGCGCAAAGGTCGGTGCGAGCCTGTCCGGCGCAGGTCTGAGCTTTGCCACCAACCGTCTGTTCGGCGGCGACGATGCCGACGCCAATGCCGCGCGAGCCCTCGCCGCGAGCCTTGGCAATACCAAGGGCCCGCTGATGAAGGTGGCGCAGATGCTGTCCACCATCCCCGATTTCCTGCCCGCTGAATATGCCGAACCACTGTCACAGCTGCAAGCGCACGCCCCGGCCATGGGCTGGCCTTTCGTGCGCCGGCGGATGCGCGCCGAGCTTGGCCCTGACTGGCAATCGCGCTTTGCCAGTTTTGGCCAGGAGGCCTCGCACGCCGCCTCCCTCGGGCAGGTCCACCGCGCCACCCTGCACGATGGCCGCGAGGTCGCCTGCAAGCTGCAATATCCCGATATGTCGAGCGCGGTGGAGAGCGATGTCGGCCAGCTGCGCGCACTGCTCGGCCTCTACAAGCGCCTCGACAAGTCGATCGACCCGACCGACCTCGTCGCCGAGATCGCCGACCGCCTGCGCGAGGAACTCGACTATGAGCGTGAGGCGAAGGCGATGCGGCTCTACCGGCTGATGCTCGCCCCCTATGATTTCGTGACGGTGCCCGAGCCCGTGCCGGAGGTTTCCACCCAGCGCCTGTTGACGATGACATGGCTGGAAGGCGAGCGCCTCCTGGCCTTCGAGGACGCCCCGCAGGAGACGCGGAACAACATCGCCCGCATGCTGTTCTGGACATGGTGGGGGCCGATGAACACTTACGGCGTCATCCATGGCGACCCGCACCTCGGAAATTACCAGCTCACCGGCGGCGGCACCGGGGTCAACCTGCTCGATTTCGGCTGCATCCGCATCTTCCCGCCCGATTTCGTCGGCGGCGTGGTCGATCTCTACAAGGGTCTGCTGCACGATGATTTCGACGCCGCAATGGCCGCCTATGAGCGCTGGGGCTTTGCCGGGCTGACGCGCGAGCTTGGCGAGGTGCTGAATGTCTGGGCGCGCTTCATCTATGGCCCGATCCTCGATGACAGGGTGCGCACCGTGGCCGACGGCGTCACACCCGGCGAATATGGCCGCAAGGAAGCCTTCGAAGTGCGCCGCCTGCTGAAGGAAAAGGGCGGGGTGAAAATCCCGCGCGAATTCGTCTTCATGGACCGCGCCGCCATCGGCCTCGGCGCAGCCTATTTGCGCCTGCGCGCGGAAATCAACTTCCACCGCATCTTCGAAGACAGCATCGAAGGCTTCTCGACCGAAACACTCGCCGCCCGCCAGACCCAAGCCCTGCAACAGGTGGGGCTGTCATAGAAAACGCCGCCCTGTTTCGGGGGCGGCGTTTGTCTGAAGGATTTTTGCCCCCGCTACCCGTGCGGGCGCTTATTTGACGTCCGTCAGGCGCAGATAGGGGCGCAGCGTGGTGAAGCCCTGCGGGAAGCGCTCCTTGGCCACCTCATCAGACACGGACGGCGGGATGATGACCTGATCGCCCGGCATCCAGTCGGCCGGCGTGGCGATGGTGTAGCGATCGGCCGTCTGCAGCGCGTCGATGACGCGGATGATCTCGTCGAAGTTGCGGCCGCAGCTCATCGGATAGGTCATGGTCAGGCGGATTTTCTTCGA
Organism: Hyphomonadaceae bacterium; assembly: GCA_041736285.1. Classification (GTDB taxonomy): domain Bacteria; phylum Pseudomonadota; class Alphaproteobacteria; order Caulobacterales; family Hyphomonadaceae; genus JBGSUF01. The sequence goes on from JBGSUF010000393.1 coordinate 3,143, forward strand.
CGGGTCGATGATGAAGACCGAGCGCACCGCTTCAGTGTTGCTCTGGTTCGGGTGGATCATGTCGTACATGCGCGCAATGGTCAGGTCCGGGTCGGCGACGATCGGGAATTCCAGCGTGGTGTGCTGGGTGTCGTTGACGTCCTCAATCCACTTCATGTGCTCCTCGACCGTGTCGGTCGACAGGCCCAGCGGCTGGACATTGCGCCGGGTGAACTCCCCGGCAAGCTGCGCCGTGCGGCCCATCTCGGTGGTGCAGACCGGCGTGAAATCGGCCGGGTGACTGAAGAAAAACACCCAGCTGTCGCCGGCCCATTCGTGGAAATTGATGTCGCCCTTTGTGGTCGCGATGCTGAAGTCCGGAGCGATGTCCCCGATGTGAAGCGTCATGAGCTATTCCTCTTTACCCGTTTGAATTGCGCCGCCTCGATGGCGAGCAGGCTTTAAGTGGCATAATTTTTGTCACTTATAAAATCGAAACTCTCGATGGGTTGGACAGGTTTTTTCAATAGGACGGGCTGATTTGTGTCAGCATGGCCTTATCTCCGACCAAAAGCATGATACTCTGTCACACTTCATCCGCTGCGGGCTCTGCGCCCGCGCGTCTCGCAGGGAACTGACATGCGCCTGACCGCCTACACCAACTACGCCCTGCGCACGCTGATGTATTGCGCACTCCACCCCGGCAAGACCGTGCGCGTGGAGGACGTCTCGCAGGCTTATGGCATTTCCCGCGCCCACCTGCTGAAGGCCGCCCGCCAGCTCGGCCAGCTCGGCTATCTTGAAAACACACGCGGGCGCAGCGGCGGCATCCAGCTCGGTCGGCCGCCGGAGTCAATCATTATCGGCGAGGTGGTGCGCCACACCGAGGAACAGGACGCCTTCGTCGAATGCTTCAACCCCGCCACCAACACCTGCCCGCTGATCGGCCTGTGCAAGGTCAGCCTTTTGTTTCGCACGGCCATCAGCGCGTTCTTCACCGAACTCGACAAGGTGACGCTCGCCGACATGATCGCCAACGGTCCGGCGCTTCTCGACCGGCTGTCAGCGGGGGGATCGCCCGGTCCGGCCCGGCGCGCGCTTTCCGGCACGCCATAGCCGCCACCATACGCGGCGCGCTTCAGCATGGCATGGAACGGCGCTTGCGGCGTTTCCCGGCGCGCAGATGTCAGTCGTCACACATGCGGCCAGCGCCGCGACCACGCC
>JBGSUF010000395.1:0-4149 GCA_041736285.1 Hyphomonadaceae bacterium
CGCTCACCGCCTGGGTTGCGCTGCAGCCGGACGGTGCCCGCTACGCCGCCGCCCTGCGCAAGGTCGACGAACTCAGCGACGAGAGCGCGACGGCCTCACGCGGGGGGTGGTATTACAACAACGCCACCCGTCCGCAGCTGCTGTCCACTGCCCAGCGCCTCTACCGCCTCTCCAAGGAGCGCCAGAAGCCCGACGCCGAGCGCGAGCAGGGCTATCAGGAACGCGACATGACCTTCTTCCGTCAGTCGCTCCAGTCCATCGACCGGCGCTACGATCCGGCGGTCGACAAGGCCGAGTGGATGATCTTCCTCGAAGACTACATGACCGCGCCGGAAGACACCCGTGTCGCAGCGCTGGACGAGGCCCTCGGCCTGCCGGCAGACTGGGACGCGGAGGCTGTGTCCGCCATCCTCGACCGCCTCTATGACGAAACCAAGCTGTCGGACGCGGACGTGCGCATGTCCCTGATGACCGAGGATCCGACCTACTTCGAGGCCAGCCAGGATCCGTTCATCAAGCTCGCCGTCGCCCTGTCCGAGTATGACATGGCGCGGGAGACCGCCGCCAAGGACCGCGCCGGACGCATGCAACTGGCCCGGCCCGGCTACATGGAAGCCATCATTGGCTGGCAGGAAAGCCAGGGATCGGCCGCCTATCCGGATGCCAACTCCACCCTGCGCGTCACCTATGGCAAGGTGATGGGCGGTTCGCCCGCCGACGGCCTCGTCTATCTGCCCTTCACCACGCTGGAGGGCCTTGCCGCCAAGGCCACCGGCATTGAGCCGTTCGATGCGCCGCAAAGCCAGCTGGACCTGATCGAAGCGCAGGATTATGGCGACTACAAGCTGCGTCCGGTCAACTCCGTGCCGGTCAACTTCCTGACCGATCTGGACTCCACCGGCGGCAATTCCGGCTCCCCGACGCTCAATGCCCGCGGCGAGCTGGTCGGCCTGTTGTTCGACGGCACCTTCGAGAGCGTCAATTCCGACTGGGATTTCGACCCGCGCACCACGCGCACCATCCATGTCGACACGCGCTACATGCTGTGGGTCATGGAAAAGGTCGACGGCGCGCAAGCCCTGATCGAGGAAATGGACATCGTCCGCAGCGACCAGGACTAGTCCCGGCACCGTCCGCAGGACATCGCCCCCTCCCGACCCCTTCCCGCGCTCGCCGGGGAGGGGTTTTCCTTGCCGCCTCAGCGCTCCCGGTCGGGATTGAGCCCGTCGAACGTGTCGCGCGTGTCAGGCCCGGTCAGCGCCCAGAGCGGGACTGTGATTCTCATCCTCAGCCCGTCTGGCCGGAAGTCGCGCTCGATGATGAGATTGGGAAAAAACGACAGCATCTTGGTGCCAAACCCCTCGCGTGAGGGGGCTTTCACACCCCGGCACTCGCTCTCGGTCCAGTCGACCACCAACGCGTCGGCATTGACCGCCCAGCGCACCGCCAGCCGACCCTGCGGCTCCATCAGGCAGCCATATTTGATCGCATTGGTCACCATTTCGTGGATCAGCATGGACGCATCCTTGGTCGACCTGACCGACAGGACGACGTGCGGTCCCTCGAGGCTGTAGCGCTCGCTCGGCCCGGTGAACGCGCGCAGCCCCGACTCCAGCAGCGTCCGCAGCGGCAGGCCCTCGCCGGCATTCTCCGACAACTGCTCGAACGTCCGGCTCATCGCGCTGAGGCGTTCGTTGAACTCGCTCACAAATTGCGGCGCCGATACCGCCACCCGCCCGGTCATCCGTGCAATCGACTGGATGACGGCCAGCATGTTCCTGACCCGGTGGTGCAGTTCTGCCGAGATAATCTCGTTCTGCCGCCGCAGCCTGTGGGCCTCGGTCACATTTTCCGACCGCTGCACCACGAAGGCGATGTCCCCGTTCGCATCGCGGCAGGGCTTGCTCGACCGTCTTCCAGTAATATGTGCGCGTCCCCCCGTTCGGCATGGCGAGGTCATAGCGGCGCGCCTCCACCCGCCGGGTCTCGCCCGCCAGCGCCGCCTCGAAATTGGCGCGCATTCCGGCGACCCGGTCCGGCGTCTCGGGGAAGGCGTCGAACACGTACACCCCCCGCAAGTCATCGAGGCGGCGCTCGACCATCCGGAGATAGGCCGCATTCGCCCACACGAATCTGAGATCGCGGTCCAGCACCATGACCGGCATGTCCAGCGTCTCCACCATGCCCTCAAAATCGGGCTGCGGACCGTCATTCTTCGCGTTCTGCATCATCTTCTGCCGTGAGACTTCTGAAAACGGATCGAAACTATTTCATTTGTTCGGGTGAGGCGACCGCTGTTTGTCTGCGTGAGACAGTTAACGCGGTCATCGTTCGGCGCTAGTGTGGCGGCGCTCGTAACATGTCATCAGGGGAGAGAGCGCAATGGAAGAGATTCTGAAGAGCCTTGGCGGGGGATTTGACCTCGCGGCTGTGGCCTCCGGCGCCGGCCTGCTTGGCGGCGGCACGAGCACGATGATCGCGCTGGCGATCGGCGGACGTTTCTTGCGCTTCATCGTGCGCACATTCCTGACTGCCGCGCTGACCGGGGTCGGATTCTACTTCCTGCTCGGCGCGCTCGGTTTCCAGATCGTTCCCAAAACCGACACCGCCTCGGCCGGGAAGCCGGAATGGGCCGAAGGGCTGGCGGGCACGGAAAGCGCGCGCCGCGCCGCCGAGAACGACCCTGACGGGGAGCGCACCTACTACATCTCCTCGCCCTTCCGCCGCGACGGCTGAGCCACCGTTCACCTTACCGACGCTGACCACACGCCGCGCCGGTTTCAGATCGGTGCGGCGTCCTCCGGCCCGGCATCATCATCGTCGACCAGCACGTCCTCGGTTGTCGAGTGATCAGCCTGTTCCTTGCGCCATGTGTACCAGGCGATGGCAATCCATGTGCCGTGGAACAGCATGCCGACGATCAGCGACAACTCCCCCGGCACCGGCCCGATATGTGCGCGCCGCACGAGTTCGTCGAATGTCGGCATCTCGGTCGGATGGATGGAAATCTTCGAGAAATACGCAAGGCCCTGTATCGTGAACAGAAAGGCGTAATTGCGCCGTATCCGCCGCCCGATGGCGCGGATGTTGGAAATCCTGAAGCGCGGGTGGAGATAATCCTCCGACAGGGCGTCGCCCCGGTCCTGCGGGATGCGCGCACCCTCGCCGCGCAGCATCGGCACCCAGACCGCCAGTTCCATCACGCGGGCGCGGAACTTCCAGACGTGGAAATACCGGTAGCGCCGCGCTTCCAGCATCAGGAACATCACGCTCAGCAGTGTCACCAGCACGATCGGCAAGGGGTCGGCCTGCGGCGAGGCGAACGAGATCGACAGGCCGATCCCGGTCGAGACCACGGCCCAGTTCGTCGTCATGTCGAGACGTTGGCGCCAGACCGTCGAGCGATAGACTTCCGCGCGATAGATGTGCGCCAGCGCGCCGATTTCCTTGGCACCCGAAATCGGCTCCAGCCGCGAGCGACGCTCGCTACCCTCTATCAGCCGCTCGGCATCTGCCGATGTCACGTCCCGAATATCCGCCATGGCGGGGCTAGGCTCCCTGAGTTTCCGCTTTGGTCCGGCATGGCATAGAATGCCCGGCCGTGAAAGGGAGCGCGCGTCCCGTCAGCCTCCCCCGCTGGCCGCTGCGCCGCATGGCCCCGCCCGCCAGGTCTCCGCATAGGCTTCCACCGCCGCCCGCGCGTCTGCGCCCTCCGTCAGCATCAGCACGCGCGGATCGAGCGGGCGACCTTGTGCATGCGCCGACCAGATCGCATAGCCGACACCATCGCCAAAGCCTGTGCCCACGGCCCCTTCGCGCACCAGCCCCGCATCGCAGCTTTCCAGCCCGATCACTGCCAGCGCGTGCGAAAACTCCCGCGCTTCGAAGTCGAACCGGTCGCGCGCCCGGCCCTCGCGCCGGATCATCTCGACCATCTGCCGCTTCAGCGTTTCATCCGGCGTCTGTCGCCAGATGCCCAGCATCACATCCGGCCGCCCGGTTGAAAACCACGGTGCGCGCCGCTCGGATGCTGCGGACGCAATCTCTCCGGCGGGCAGGGCGGCAAGGGCCTCACGTGCGCGCTCATCGCCAAACCCTTCAGTGAAAGGCTGCGCCGCGACGCCCAGCCGCTGCGCCCACGCCCGCGCC
>JBGSUF010000020.1:0-1571 GCA_041736285.1 Hyphomonadaceae bacterium
CCCCATCAGCGCCAGCACGCCAAGATCCTTTGGCGCCGCCAGCATCGCCTGCCGTGCAAGCGCCAGCGCGTCCTGCGGATCGCCGCCCCCGTCCAGCGCCGACCGCGCCCGCTCCACCAGTTCCGATACTGCAACCATCAACGAATGATTGCACGCGCCGACCCGCCTTGTGAAGTCGCGTCAGGCGCACAAGGAGACGGATGACTTACGCCGCGATTGCAGCTAATCCCCTCGCCCATGACACACACAGACCATCAACGCGCCCTCATCATCGACTTCGGTTCGCAGGTGACCCAGCTGATCGCCCGCCGCCTGCGCGAGAGCAATGTCTATTGCGAAATCCACCCGTTCAGCCGGGTCGACGCCGCCTTCCTCGCCGCCTATTCGCCGCGTGCCATCATCCTGTCAGGTGGCCCGGCAAGCGTCACATGGGCCGACAGCCCGCGTGCCGATCCTGCCGTCTTTGCTGCAGGCGTGCCTGTGCTCGGCATCTGCTACGGCCAGCAGGTGATGATGGCCCAGCTTGGCGGGCGTGTCGAAACCGGTTCCAGCCGGGAGTTTGGCCGCGCCTTCATCGAGCGGGTGACCGCAGACCCGTTTCTGGACGGGCTGTTTGACGGCGAGAACGGCCTCGAACAGGTCTGGATGAGCCATGGTGACCATGTCGCCGAAATGGCCCCCGGCTTTGGCGTTATCGCCCGCTCGCCCGGCGCGCCCTATGCCGTCATTGCCGACCCGGAGCGGCGCTTCTACGGCGTCCAGTTCCACCCTGAAGTCATCCACACCACCCATGGCCGGACCCTGTTGCGCAATTTCACGCATGGTGTCGCCGGCCTGACCGGGGACTGGACAATGGCCGCCTATCGCGGCGAAGCCATCGCCCGCATTCGCGCGCAGGTCGGCGATGCCCGCGTCATTTGCGGCCTGTCCGGCGGGGTCGACAGCTCGGTGGCCGCCGTTCTGATTCATCAGGCCATTGGCGACCAGCTCACCTGCGTCTACGTCGATCACGGCCTGATGCGCGCGGGCGAGAGCGAGCAGGTCGTCTCCCTCTTCCGTGAGCACTACAATATCCCGCTCGTTCATGTGGATGCTGCGGCGCTCTTCCTCGGCGCGCTCGACGGCGTCACCGACCCCGAGGCCAAGCGCAAGATCATTGGCGGGCTGTTTATCGACGTGTTCGACGAACAAGCCTCGAAGATTGCCGCGGACGGGCGCGGCGCCCCGCAATTCCTGGCGCAGGGCACACTCTATCCCGACGTGATCGAGAGCGTCTCCCCGACCGGTGGCCCCAGCGTGACCATCAAGAGCCACCACAATGTCGGCGGCCTGCCGGCCCGGATGAAGATGCAGCTGGTCGAACCCTTGCGCGAACTGTTCAAGGATGAGGTGCGCGCACTTGGCCGCGAGCTTGGCCTGCCGGAGAGCTTTATCGGCCGCCACCCCTTTCCCGGCCCCGGCCTCGCCATCCGCATTCCCGGCGCCGTTACAAGCGAGAAGGCCGATACGCTGCGCAAGGCCGACGCCATCTACATCGACGAAATCCGCAAGGCTGGCCTTTATGACGATAT
>JBGSUF010000028.1:0-2533 GCA_041736285.1 Hyphomonadaceae bacterium
GGCATCGCTGCGGCCCGCAACGGCGACACCGAGCGCGGCGCCCGCTTGCGGCGTCACACGTCCGACCGCCGGCATGATCTGCGTTTCCGGCTGCTGCCAGTCGGTGTAGCCGATATGGACCTGCCCCATCATGCCGGCCCATTTTCCGGCGGCAATGTCCTCGTGGTAGATGCGCGTCAGCTCCGTGTCACGGGCAAACAGCGCTTCTGCGAGGTCGGCCATGGCATTGGCATCGCTGCGGCCCTGCGCTGCGTAAAGTCGGCTGAGGGCGACGGCGCGGTAGAGGTCGTAAAGGTTGGCGCTGGCCTGCACCGGATACCAGACGAGCTGGACAAAGGCGGCGTCATGTTCCGGACCGAGCGCGCCGCGGATGCGGTCTGCCTGTCCGGCGAGCGCGCGATATTCGGCGGCGACGGTGTTCCACTCGTCAAAGTTGACGAGGCTGAAGGTGTCGGCGTCCAGCAATTCGGGCGTGCGGCGGGAATTGAACTTGGTGTAGCCGTCAAGCAGCGCGGCAATGTCTGCGGCGTATTCCGGTCCAAACTGGCGGGCGGCCCAGTCTGCGGTGTAGGCGTCCATCCGCTCCAGAGTCATGGCGGCCGGGTTCCAGGCCTGGTCGAGGAAGAAGCTGATCGGCAATTCCATCGGCTTGAGGTCGCCGACATTGACCACCCAGAGCCGGTCGGCACCATAGGTATAGGCCATGTCCATCTGCTCCCAGACGCGCTCGATCTGGCTGACATTGATCCATTTGTAGTTTCGCGGTCCGCCGACATAGTCGAAATGATAGTAGATGCCATAACCGCCCGGACGCTCCGCTCCCGGCTCCGGCAGACGGCGGATATTGCCCCAGTTGTCGTCAGCAAACAGCAGCAGCACGTCGTCTGGCACCTTCATGCCCTGATCGTAATAGTCCTGCACTTCCTTGTAGAGCGCCCAGATCTGCGGCTGGTCCTGCGCCGGGGCGCCGGTAACCTCGGCGATGATCTCGCGCTGGTCGGCGACGATGGTTTCAAGCAGGGAGATGGCGGTGCCCTGCGTCATCGCCTCGTCGCCGTCGCCGCGCATACCGATGGTGACGAGCACGTCCTGACCCTTCACCCGCTCCACGCCGAGCCGCCAGAACTGCTGCAGGGCCAGCCGGTTGCCGGCATAGTCCCACGGGCCATCGCCATAGCGTTCCCATTCGATGTGCGCCCGCATCAGCGGCTCGTGGTGGGATGTGCCGATAATAATGCCATAGCGCTCTGCCGTCGGCCCGTTCAGGGGATCGTCGTCATAGAAGGCCTTGCCCCACATTGCCGGCCAGATGTAGTTGCCGCGAAGCCGCAGGATCAGCTCGAACACATCGGCGTAAAACTCGCTGCCAAAGCCGCCATAAGTGGCGTGGACCCAGTCGTACAAAGCGGGGTTTTCATCGTTCAGGAAGATGCCGCGATACCTGACGACGGGCCGGTCGCTGCGCGTCGCGGTGGTGACGACAAGGTCCGGCCGCAGCGGGACGGCGACATCGGCCCACCAGTGCCAGGGCGACACACCGGCCTTTTCCACCAGATCGTAAATGCCAAAGATCGTGCCGCGCGGATCGGCGCCGACAATGACCAGCGCCCGCTCGACGCCCGGCAGGGGGTCTTCGACCACGGTGGTCATGAAGGCTTCCCACTGTCCGGCAATCGGGGCTGTATCGAGCTGGCCGGAGGCGATCATGGCGTCGATCAGCGCCGATTGCCCGGCCGTGCCGATGATGATGAGGGCAATTGTTCCGTTTGCGGTGGCCGAGCTGATGGCCGGGCTGATCGAAAGCGTTCCGGGCCGGCCGCCAAGGCGGGCAAGGTCTTCGGAGAGGTTTTCCGCAGCGATCCGGACGCCCTCGAAATCGCCGCCATCAACGAGGATGTCAGACGGCAGGCCGCCCGCGATCAGCGTGAAGCCTGCGGCCTCACCTGCGTCACACACAACCGCTTCGACGGTGCAGGCCGCGAGCGAGCCGGCCGCCCCTCCATTTCCGGCCGGGGCTGGCGCGCAGGTCGCGGCGCACACAAGTGTGGTGACGGCGATCAGTCTTGCAAACATGGGCTCGGCCTAGCGGCAGGTGTGGGTCAGGGATTGCCGCAATTGGGCGCGCCGTCATCATCCTCGACGAGGCGGATGTCGGCGATGTCCAGCTGCGTGTCGGCGCTTGAGCGGAAGGCGATGGCGCCGGTGAGGGCGGAGAAATCGACCTCCGGTGCAAAGCAGCTGAGCGCGACGCGCGCCTCCTGCCAGTCGCCTTCCTCGACACGCAGCGTCACCGTGTCCGCGCAGGTGCCGCTTGGATCGCAGCCCATGCCGATCGTGACGTCTCCGCCTTCAGCGCTGCGGGCGGCGAAGGCCAGTTCCATTGCGCCATTGGCCTCCCGTGACCAGTCGGGTGCGGCCCCGTCCAGCGTAAAGGCGAGGGCGGCGCCGTCTGCTGTCCAGCGCAGGCTGAGGCCGTCTTCCTGTGCCAGATGGTCGATCCGCGCGATGGAAAGGCCGGGCGTGCTGGTGGCCG
>JBGSUF010000073.1:0-3351 GCA_041736285.1 Hyphomonadaceae bacterium
CACGCGCGGCCGCCCGATCAGGACAGCGCGCATCGCCCCGCCCACCATCGCCGCCAGCCCGCCGCACCACGCCGCCCAGCCAAACATCTGGCAGGCGAAATCGGCAAAGATCGCGCCTGGACGGCCGAAAAGATTGGACGCAGCCTTGGCCGTCGACGTGTTCCAGCTGGGGTCGGTCGGATCGAAAGTGCCGACCGCGCCGCAGATGAAAACGCCGACCCCGAAAATCAGCGCGCCGGTCAGCATGCGCCACACGGGATCTGAGACGCTCGCACGTTCGGCGTAGTTGAGGTTAGCGGTGGTGGCCATTTTTGGGCTCCGTCGGAAATCTTCTCGATCTCAGACATCGCCTGTCAGGCTTAACGGGGGGGAAATGCGGGGGCAAAAAACTGAAAAATTGCGCTGTCGGAACGAAATTTGCCGATCAGCATGACGGCCCGTTGCCAGACGTCAGCTCAGAAGGCTTGTCGTGCCGGAATCCTGAACCTCGTCGTCGATGACGTTCGGGCAGGCGCTCTGCTCGATCCAGTCCTTTTCGCGTTCCGACACAATCAGCGCGCTGTCAGGCTGAAGATCGTCGGCGTCGAGGATGGCGTAACGCACTTCTCCGCTCTCGCCCTCATTGTCGACCGGCAGGATCACGATGCCGCGCGGCTCGCAGGCCGTTTCCATGATCTGACTGGCGCGCGCGACGTCCACGCCGTCCGGGCGGGCCTGCAGGGTCTCCAGCCCAACAACCTGCGCGGTCGCAAACGGGAGCGGAACAAGGGCAGCAGCGGCGATCAGGAACATGCGGACTGACATCGTGAACTCCTATCGTGTCGCATTAACAACCCGTTAATAGCCCGATCGTTCCCCGGCCCGCGGCGGGCTGGTCTTTCTGCCCCATCTTTTGCGCGAACGAAAAACGCCCCGGCACATGGCCGGGGCGTTGATCTGTTCGATCAGTGCCGCCCTTGTCAGGACTTGCTGAACTCCGGATAGGCTTCGAGGCCAAGCTCTGCCTTGTCGAGCCCGTCCATCTCCGCTTCCTTGGAGACACGCACGCCGATGGTGAACTTCAGGGCGAGCCAGACAATCGCCGAAGCGACGGACACGAACACACCCGTCGCCGCCACGCCGATCGCCTGCACCGTGAGTTGCGCGGCAGAGAAGCCGACGATCTGGACACCGTCTGCGTTCAGAAGCGCCTCACCGGCCGCATCGGTCAGTGCCACATTGCCCGACACGATGAGCGTGCCCCAGATGCCGCACACAAGGTGAGCCGGGATCGCGCCAACCACATCGTCAATCTTCAGCCTGTCGAGCAGCGGCACGGCCAGCACGACGAGCACGCCGCCAATCCCGCCGATCAGCAGGGCCTCGCCCATGCTCGGCATCAGCGGTTCAGCCGTGATCGACACCAGCCCACCAATGGCGCCGTTGAAGGCCATGGTCGGGTCGACTTTCCCCTTGTAGAGGAGGGCCGTCAGGATCATCGCCGCAAGCACGCCGCCGCAAGCCGCCATGTTGGTGTTGGCAAAGATCACCGCCACCGAATTGATGTCGGAAATCGTCCCGGCGGCCAGTTGCGACGCGCCGTTGAAGCCGAACCAGCCAAACCACAGGATGAACGTCCCCAGCGCCGCAAGCGGAATGTTGGAGCCCGGCATCGGGTTGATCCGTCCGCCAAAATACTTGCCGACACGCGGGCCGATGACGATGGCGCCCACCAGCGCTGCCCATCCGCCCGTGGAATGAACCAGCGTCGAGCCCGCAAAGTCGGAAAAGCCCATCTGATCGAGCGCGCCATAGCCCCATTCCCACGATGCGACGATGGGATAGATGAAGGCCGTCAGCACGGCAGTGAAGATCAGGAAGGGCCAGAGCTTGACCCGCTCGGCGACCGTTCCGGACACGATCGAGGCGGCCGTGGCGACGAACACCATCTGGAAGAACCAGTCTGATGCCGGAGCATAACCGCCGGAGCCCGCAACACTCGTGTCACCGGGAGACCAGATGAAGGCCGGGCTTCCGAGCCAGCGCCCCCCCTCCTCCGTCCCGGTCAGCCACGCGCCCGGATATGCCATGTTGTAGCCGACAAACCAGAACATGATGCCCGCAATGGCAAACAGCGCAACGTTCTTCATCGACTGCATCGCCGCGTTCTTTGAACGCACGAGGCCCGCCTCCAGCATGCAGAAGCCGGCCGCCATGAACATGACGATCAGGCCCCCGATCAGGAACAGATATGAGTTGTCGACATAGGCCGCCACCTCACCCGCTTCCTGTGCAGCCGCCGGCAACGCCCCCGCCAGCAAGACAGCCGCCAGTGCTGCCGCTCTTTCCGTGAATTTCAGTCCTGTTTCCCGCTTCATGACCCTCTCCGAGTTTCAACCGACCGCGTGCCGCCTCCAGTCGATGAGAGGAGAACGGGCACGCCCAATTCCCATGTTGCAGACGCGAACGGACACGCCGAAACCGCAGCACCTCATTCACAGAAAATTCAGGAAGTCTGCCCAACGGCCGGGCATTCGCGCCAAGCCGTGATCGCAATACGTGCAGACACGCTTTGCGCGCGCTGGACGTTGACTCGCCCGGCCCTACGTCTGACAAAACGAAGGGGGCCAAAGCGGTCAGATGGAATTGGTCATGGACAGCGACATCATTATCGTCGGCGCCGGGCCGGCAGGCGGCGTCCTTGCCCTGCTGGCCGCGCAGTCCGGCTTTTCCGTCACCCTCATTGACGCCCGTGACCGCATGTCGCCCCCGCCGGCGGACACGCGCAACTACGCTGTGGTTCTCGGTTCCTGGCGCCTGCTGCAAGGCATCGGTCTTGGCGAGGCGCTGGAGCCATTGTCCGAGCCACTCCACGGCCTTGAAGCCGAGGACGGCGCACGCCACTGGATTTCCGGAACGCCGGCTGCGCTGTTCTCCGACATCGACCTTCGCTCGGGGGGCGGCGAAACACTGGGACGGATGATCGAGGCGCGCCACCTCGGCGAGGTGATCGACAAGGCGGTGGCCGCACAGGACGGGATCAACCTGATCGCCCCGGCCCGCTTTGCGTCACTGGAACGACGCGCAGGGTCAACGACCATCACGCTGGAGGACGGCCGCCAACTCACCGCCCCGCTCCTTGTTGGCGCGGACGGAACCCATTCCCCGGTCCGCCGCGCGGCCGGGATCGGCACAATCGGCTGGCAGTATGATCTCTCCGTGTTCGCCGTCGATGTTCAGCTTTCGCGCCCGCATGATGGCATTGCGCGTCAGCTTTTCACCGATGAGGGGCCGTTTGCCGTGCTGCCGCTGCGGGGCGATCGCGCAAACCTCGCCTGGTATATGCCGCGCGCCGCCGCCCGCGCGCTGGGC
>JBGSUF010000082.1:0-3740 GCA_041736285.1 Hyphomonadaceae bacterium
GCCGTGAGCGAGGCTCGCCGCCGCGTCCGCGTCCACATCCAGCCCCTGCGCCGCCGCGATCAGCGCCGCATCGCGCACCGTGTCGTTGCCGTGGCGATAGAAAGCCGCGCGTATATCCCTTTCGGTCTTCAGCGGCGGCAATTCGCCCAGCCGCTCGCGCGCAAGGATGCGGGCCTTCTCAGCATTCGACAGCCGCAGGTCCATCGCTGCGTCATCCGCCATTCCCGCCCGGACCTCCATCAGCGCCATCAGCCGCCGCATCGCGTCGGGTGCAACCCCGGTCGCCGCTTCCACACGTTCAAGCTGCGCCAGAACCAAGGCCTGCCGGGGGTCAAACTGCGCGGCCAGACAACTCAGCACGCCGGTCTCCGCCATCGCCGCAATGGACTTTGAAGGTGTCGGCGCCGCCAGTGTCCGCGAAAATTCCTTCCAGATCCGCTCGGCCGCAATCTTCGCAAGACCCTCTCGCTGACGGGCGCATGCGGCCAGCCCTTCGGCGTCGATCTCGGCGCCATACCAGGCATTGAACCGGAAAAACCGCAGGATGCGCAGATAATCCTCGCGCAGCCTCTGCTCGGCGTCCCCGATGAACACAATCCGGCCCGAGGCAATATCGCCCAGCCCGCCAACCGGGTCGAAAATCGTGCCCGTCGCATCGGCATAGATGGCGTTGAGACGGAAATCGCGCCGCTGGGCATCCTCCTCCCAGTCCTCGGTGAAGGCGACCACGGCGCGGCGGCCATCGGTCTCCACGTCCCGGCGCAGCGTCGTGATCTCGAACGGCTCGCCGCCATTCACACCCGTAATCGTGCCATGCTCAAGGCCCGTCGGGATGGCGCGAATGCCCGCCGCCGCCAGCGCCGCCACCACGGCTGCCGGTTCAAGCTGCGTTGCGATATCGATGTCATCGATGGCCCGGCCCATCAGCGTGTTGCGCACGCACCCGCCGACGAAGCGTGCGCAGCCCGGCCTTGCCGCCTCCAGCGCGGCCATGACCTCGCGGGTTGAGCGCTGTTCCAGCCAGCGTCCCCGCAGTTTCGGCGCGGCGATCATTGCGGCGCGTCGCCCTCCCCGGCTGCAGCCGCCTCGGGACGCAGCTCGCGGTCCCCCGGTTCGGTCTGGTCAGCCGGAGGTGTCGCGCGCTCATCGAGGCCCGGCACCACCACGCCTTCGTCACTGGTGAAGCCGCGCGCTGCCGGAATATCGCTTTGCCCGCGCGGCTGGCCGGAATTGGCCACGTCCTGCTTGCACGCCACTTCCCGCGCCGGGACAAGCACGCCATTCTCGAACCGCGGAGGCTCGATGCAGATATCGCGTTTCTGTTCCGGTTGCAGCGCAATCGCCACCAGCCAGCTCGCCAGCGCAAGCAACAGCCCGAGCACGAAGAGGAGTTGCAGCGGCCAGGACTTCTTCCAGTCGCGCACATTGCGTGTCGACCACCGAAACACGCCATAGGCGATGAACGGCATCAGAAAGAAGAACAGTTGCAACAGGATACGTGTCGTCATGTGTGCGCGCCTCCCTTTGCGCCGTATGCTCTTATATGCGCACGATTTTCCCGACGTCCAACCATTGCGCGCAATCGCCGGTGTCAGTCGCGACCGTAAAGCAGCAGGTAAAGCTCGCGGATAATCCCCGCCGTCACGCCCCAGATGCGAAATCCGCCGTGCGGCATCTCGAAATAGCGCCGCTCACGACCCTGCCACATCGCCCGCTGTTCGGTATGGTTGGCCGGGTTCATCAGGAATTCGAGCGGCGTTTCGAACACGGCCGCCACCTCCAGCTCGTGCGGCACAGGGATGAAATCTGGCGGCACCAGCCCGACAAGCGGCGTCACCCGGAAGGCCGATCCCGTGACATAAGGCGACCCCCGGCCAATCAGCTCGACGCTTTCACGCGGCAGCCCGACCTCTTCCTCCGCCTCACGCAGCGCGGCGTCGGCGGCGTCTGCGTCCACCGGATCAATCTTGCCGCCCGGAAAGGCGACCTGTCCGGCATGTTTCAGCATTGTGTCCGGCCGCCGCGTCAGGAGCGCCGTCGCCCCGCCCGGCCGGTCGATCACCGGGATCAGCACGGCTGCGGCACGTATCCCCATGATCTCATGGTCCTGCAGGAAATCGCCGTCACCGGTCTCCGGCAGCCGCTCGCGACCGCGCGGCGGATCGAGCCGCGACCGCCCACGCTCCAGAAAATCGCCCAGCCCCTGCCATGCCACGTCTTAGTCATCCCCTTCCGCACTCGGCCCTTCCGCACTCGGCCCTTCCGCATTCGGCCCATCCGAATCCGGCCCGAGCACGAAGAACGCCCCCCCCGACCACACGCCAAGCTGACCCGCCGCCATGCCATCCCCCGGCACGGCATGGCCCGCCAGTTCGTGAAAGACCGCCCGCGTCAGCTTCGCCTCCAGCCGCCCGCGTACATTCACATAAGGTGCAGGCTCCCCCGTCTCCGGGTTGATTTCCACCCGCAGGGGATGCTCTGGTCCGGCCACCGACACATCGCCAAGCTGCGTGGTGAAGGCGATCTGCTGCGCGCGGCCAGGCGTCCCGATCACATCCATCCGCACGGCGAGGAAATGCGCATCCTCGACATGCACGATCACCCGTTCGGCCGGCGTGACCAGCCATGTCGTGCCGTCTTCATCCTTGCGCAGGATTGTCGAGAACAGCTCGACCAGCCGCCGCCGGCCGATAATGCCGCCATCGTGCCACCAGCTGCCGTCGGCGCGGATTTCCATGCCGATATCGCCGCAATTCTCCGGGTGCCAGCTTTCCACCGGCGGAATCTGCCGAGGGCCCTTGCCCCCCCGCGCAAGCGCGCTCACAACTGACAGCACATTGTCCATGTCGCCTCCCGGACTGCGATCTTTCCGATTGTTGTCTTGGTCCGCCATCATGAGGCCTATATAGCCTTATTGCAGGTTCATGCGAGTGTTACGGGAGTTCCGATGAGCGAGATTGCGTCAGACCAGTCCACAGAAGCCGTCGTCCGCGAGGCCGAGGAAGCCGTCGCCAGCCTTGATGCGGTAAAGCGCGAAATCGGCAAGGCCGTTTTCGGGCAGGACCGCGTCGTCGAGCTGACCCTCTCGGCCATCCTTGCCGGCGGTCACGCCCTGCTGATCGGTGCGCCGGGCCTTGCCAAGACACGCCTCGTCACCGCGACGGCCACAGCGCTCGGCCTGCCGTCCGGCCGCGTCCAGTTCACCCCCGACCTGATGCCGTCCGACATTCTCGGCTCCGAAGTCCTTGAGGATACCGCAGGCCAGCGCAGCTTCCGCTTCATTCAGGGGCCGATCTTCACCTCGCTCCTGATGGCGGACGAGATCAACCGCGCCTCGCCCCGCACCCAGTCCGCTTTGCTCCAGGCCATGCAGGAACACCACGTCACGATTGCCGGGCATCGCCACGACCTGCCCGCCCCCTTCCACGTCCTCGCGACCCAGAACCCGATCGAGCAGGAGGGCACCTATCCCCTCCCCGAAGCCCAGCTTGACCGCTTCCTCCTGAAGATCGACGTCACCTATCCGGACATCGACATCGAGCGCCGCATCCTTGTCGAGACCACCGGCGCGGGGGATACCGCCGTCCAGCCTGCGCTCGACCCGGCCCGTCTGATCGCGATGCAGGCGCTTGTTCGCCGTATGCCCGTCGGGGAAAAGGTGCTCGGCGCCATCCTGAAACTCGTCCGCTCCGCCCGCCCTGAACAGACCGGCGATGAGCGCGTCCGCCGCCTTGTCGACT
>JBGSUF010000168.1:0-8904 GCA_041736285.1 Hyphomonadaceae bacterium
CGGCGGGGGCCGGGCTGGTGCTCGATGATTTCGGGGCGGGGCAGTCATCCTTTGTGTGGCTGGCCGACATGCCGGTGACGGGGATCAAGGTGGACAGCGACCTCGTCGCGCGTGCCGGCCATGAAAAGGGCCGGATCGTGCTGGCCGCGATCTTCGACCTGGCCCGGCGACTCGGCCTGCCGACGACGGCGGAGGGCATCGAGAATGCACACATGGCCGAGCAGCTGGCGGGGCTGGGTGCGAGCCGGTTGCAGGGGTTTGGTCTGTCACCGCCGCTACAGGCGCAGGCGGCCGCGATGCTGATGCGTCACCGCGGCGCGGGCGGGGGTCAGGCGTTGCCCGAAGAGGCGTAGAGCTGGGCCGGGCTGATGCCGAGGCTTGTCACGGCGGCCTGCCATTTGCCGTCATGATTGGCGCCGTAGATGATGTCGGGGCAGGGGTCTGCGACGAGCCAGACATTCTCCCGTAATTCCATTTCGAGCTGGCCTTCGCCCCATCCCGCATAACCGAGGGCGAGGATGGCGTGGGCCGGGCTCTCGCGGCTGCCAATGGCGTGGAGGATTTCACGCGTGGCGGTGAGGCAGAG
This sequence comes from Hyphomonadaceae bacterium, assembly GCA_041736285.1. GTDB lineage: Bacteria > Pseudomonadota > Alphaproteobacteria > Caulobacterales > Hyphomonadaceae > JBGSUF01. Next base: position 587 of record JBGSUF010000168.1, read on the forward strand.
GCCGTCGCAGACTTCGAGGGTGGAATCGAGGCTGATATAATCGTCGGAATGGATGACGAAACCGCGCTCGCGGCCGACCGGGCCGCCATTCAGGACAGGCGCGTGCGGCAGGTTGATATGGCAGGGAATGTCGAGCTGTTCAAGAAGGCTTGGAACCGAAAGGCCGGGAATGGTCTTGTTCAGGATAAGGCCCATCGCATGATCCGGGCCATGGGAGCAGACGAGAATGACGGCATGGTCAAAGCGCTCGTCGCCAATGCCGGGCATGGCGATGAGGAGCTTTCCGCCGAGATGTTCGAGGTCGAGTGCTGCCATGGCCTTATGCTGTCCAAGCTGGAGGACTCTGGCAAGAGAGATTGGGCAGGCGGGCGCAAAGATTCGGGCGGGCCGGGGCGGCGCAGCGGTGGCAAATGCGCCTGCGTCCTTATATAGCAACAGGCATCAAGCCTCTGACAGGAATGGAGAAAGACATGAGCATCAAGATCGGTGATCGACTGCCTGACGTGACCTTCATGGAGCCTGGCCCGAATGGTCCGGAGCCGCGCTCGACGGCGGACGTTTTCGCCGGTCGCACGGTGGCGCTGTTTGCCGTGCCGGGGGCGTTCACGCCGACTTGCTCGGCCAAGCACCTGCCGGGCTTTATCGAGAAGTCGAAGGAAATGTCGGACAAGGGCGTCGATGAGATTGCCTGCACCTCCGTGAATGATGCGTTCGTCATGTCCGCATGGAGCAAGAATGCCGACGCGGACGGCAAGGTGCGCATGCTCGCCGACGGCAATGGCGCGTTTGCCAAGGCTCTGGGCCTGACCATGGACGCTTCCGGCTTTGGCATGGGCGAGCGCTCCAAGCGCTATGCGATGCTGGTCAAGGACGGCGTTGTGGAACAACTGAATGTCGAGGAGGGCGGGGAATTCCGCGTCTCGAGCGCTGACTATCTGCTCGGACAAATCTGAGGGTTTTCAAGCCCGATGGCTGCACGCGGGAGGGGAGGGCTTTGCGGCTCTCCCCTCTTTTGTCTGTTGGCCGGGAAAGGCCGGGCAGCGCGCCGGAAATTCCGTGCTGCGGGTCTGGCGAAGCGCGTTAGACTGTCGATCTGGCGTGGGGAATTGGCCGTTTTTCGCTAAACTCTTATTGTAAAACGACGATTTCTCCCCATGTCCGATGGACATCAAGGCCCGGCCAAGGGGGTCCGGGTATCAGGGGAGTGTAAAATGGATCCGTTCGTTATTCCGATCATCCTGCTGGCGGCGGTGATCATTCTGGTCGTGCAGGCGCTGAAATTCGTGCCGCAGGGCTTCAATTACACGGTCGAGCGCTTCGGGCGCTACACCAAGACGCTTTCTCCGGGGATGCATGTGCTGATCCCCATGATGGACCGCATCGGCCGCAAGCTGAACATGATGGAGTCGGTGCTCGACGTTCCCAAGCAGGAAGTCATCACCAAGGACAATGCGATGATGTCCTGCGATGCCATCGTGTTCATTCAGATCGTCGACCCGGTGGCGGCAGCCTATGAGGTCAACAATCTGAACCATGCCATCCAGAATCTGGCGCTGACCAATATCCGCACCGTGGTTGGCTCGATGGATCTCGATGAGGTCTTGTCGAACCGCGACGGTATCAATGCGCGGTTGCTGCATGTCATCGACGCCGCGACCAATCCGTGGGGCATCAAGGTCACGCGGATCGAGATTGCCGACCTGACCCCGCCCGCCGACATCACCGAGGCGATGGCGCGCCAGATGAAGGCCGAGCGCCTCAAGCGCGCCGAAATCCTCACGGCGGAGGGCGACAAGCAGTCGCGAATTCTGCGCGCCGAGGGTGAAAAGCAATCCGCCATCCTGCAGGCCGAGGGCCGGCGGGAAGCCGCTTTCCGCGATGCCGAAGCGCGTGAACGCGAAGCGGAGGCCGAAGCCAAGGCAACAGCCATGGTGAGCGAGGCCATCGCCAAGGGCGATGTCAACGCCATCAACTACTTCCTCGGCCAAGCCTATGTGGCGGCCTTCGAGAAGCTGGCCTCCTCGCCGCAGCAACGCACCGTCATCATTCCGGCGGAGTTCTCGTCCCTGCTCGGCGCCATCGAGGGCGTCAAGGGACTGACCGAAGCGGCCAAGGAACAGCGCGTCGAACGCGCCTCGGGCGCTGTGCCGGCCGTACCGCGCCGCGAAAGCTGAGACCCGCGACCAGAAAGGGAGAACGCGAATGGACATGCTTGTGGATATGCTGACGCCGCTGACGCCCTGGCACTGGCTGGCGCTGGGGCTGGTGCTGATCGGCATCGAGATGCTGATCGGGACGTTCGACCTGTTGTGGATCGGCACGGCGGCGCTGCTGACGTCGCTGATCGGCGTGCTGCCGCTGCCGGCCATGCTGCAGGGCTGGGAAGCGCAGGTCTTCATCTTCTGCGCGCTGGCGGTGGCGCTCGTCATCCTGGGACGGACGGCGTTCGCCGGTCTGCGCAAGCCGCCGACGAGCCATCCCGGACTGAACCGGCGCGCCGACAGCATGATTGGCCAACGCGGAACCGTGCTGGAGGGCTTTGTTGCCGGGCGCGGACGGGTGAGCCTTGGAGATACAAGCTGGCTGGCGGTCAGCGAGAGCGGCGACGACTTCGCGGTCGGTGACGTGATCGTGGTGGTGCCCGGCGGGGTGTTGACGACACTCCGGGTCAACCGGGCATGAGCCAGCCGGGCGCAAGCCTCGCCACCATCGCCATAACGGGCGCGGCCGGGAGCATCGGCCGTGTCCTGCGGACAGGGCTGGCGCGGCCGGATCGCTTGCTGCGGCTGATTGACAAAGCTGACCTCGGCGCGGCGCACGACGGGGAGGATTGCATCACGGCAGACCTGACCGATATGGCGCAGGCGTGCGCGGCGCTCGAAGGCGTGGACACGCTCATCCATCTGGCGGCGGACATTCGCGAGGGCGCTTGGGAGGTCGGCTTTCCGCTGAACTATCAACTGGCGTGGAATGCGTTTGAGGCGGCGCGGCTTGGCGGGGCAAAGCGGATCGTTTTTGCGTCGAGCGTGCAGGCGGTCGGCTACCATCCGGCGGCGCGGCCGATCGACCTTTCGGCACGGGTCCGGCCTTCAGGTCTTTACGGTGTCTACAAGGCGTTCGGCGAGGCGCTGTCGAGCGTGTTCGTGGACAAGCATGGCATGGACGCGGTGTGCCTGCGGATTGCGAGCTTTCATGCCGCCCCGAAGGACCGGCGAATGCTGCGCACATGGCTCTCCCACGGGGACGCCGTGCGCCTGTTCGAGGCGGCGATCAGCACGCCGATGACCGGGGAATTCCTCACCGTCCATGGCGTTTCAAACAACCGGGCCGCCGGGGTTTCGCGCGAGAACTGGGACCGGATCGGTTATGCGCCGGTCGATGACGCGGACGCATTTGCGGCCCGGATCGAGGCGGCGGGCGACAGCTTGACCGAGATCGGCCACGCCACCCATGGCGGCGATTATGCGAGTGTCGGCGTGACGGTGGACGACAAGGGTTTCCTGACGCGCAAGTGATGCGGGTCGCGCTGGGGCTTTTGCCCCGGGGCTTTGGCGGGGTTCAGGGCCTTGTGAGGTTTAGGGCCTTGCAAGGGTCAGGGCCTCATGGAGATCACGGTCTGGCGGCCTTGGCGCCCTGCCGCGCGAGGGCGTCGGCGCGGTCGTTCATTTCGTCGCCGGAGTGGCCCTTGACCCAGATCCAATCGACCTTGTGGCGGGCGACGGCGGCCTCAAGCGCCTGCCAGAGGTCCTGATTCTTGACGGGTTTCTTGTCGGCCGTCTTCCAGCCATTGCGCTTCCAGCCATGGATCCACTTGGTCAGCCCGTCCTTGACATAAGTGCTGTCGGTATGGAGGCGGACGGTGGAGGCGCGCTTGAGGGCGTTCAGCGCCTCGATGGCGGCGAGCAGTTCCATGCGGTTGTTGGTGGTGGCGGGCTCGCCGCCGAAGAGTTCCTTCTCATGGCTGCCCGCGCGCAGGACAGCGCCCCAGCCGCCTGGGCCGGGATTGCCCGAACATGCGCCGTCCGTCCAGATGTCGACCTGTGATTCCATCTGCTTTCGGTGGGGCGGTTCGGGATCAAGATCAAGGGCGCGCGGCGTTGATCCCCTCATCGGTGGCCACCATCGGCCGGATCGAGCCGTCGGCGTCGAAGAACATTCGCTCGGCGCGGACAGAACGGCGGCCGAGCTTGCCCTCTCGTTCGCCGATGTCGAGCGCGGCGTTGTGGTAGAAAAAATACCAGTTGCCCCTGAAGTATTCGACGCCGGGATGGATGGTGAAACTGCGCTCGGCCTCACCCATGATCTTGCCGCGGAATTCATAGGGACCGGTCACGACGGGCGCGGTGGCGTAGTAGATCTGCTCGCTTTCGCTCTCGGCCTCATTGATCCCGGCATAGAGCAGGTAATACAGCCCCTCGCGCTTGAAGAGCCATGGACCCTCAACGAAGTGTTGCAGGTCGATCTTCCCGATCTCGCCTTCCAGTTCGATCATGTTGTGCTGCAGCTTCGCGATGTAGAGATTGGCATTGCCCCAGAGCAGCCAGGGCGTGCCATCATCGTCGATGAAGGCCGTGGGGTCGATGTCATCCCACCAGTGCGGGCCTTCGGTCATGCTGTTGGTGACAAGCGCGGTGCCACGCGCGTCGACGAAGGGTCCGGTGGGGCTGTCGGAAACGGCGACCCCAATCGCCTTGCCGAAATCGGTCTCGTCGTGCTCGACGGCGGTGTAGAACCAGAAGCGCCCGTCCTTTTCCACCACTTCGGAGGCCCAGGCGTCGCGGACGGCCCATTTGAAGTCCGTCGGCTTCATGATCGTCCCGTGATCGGTCCAGGTCTGCGTGTCCTTGGTGGAATAGACACGCCAGTCGACGATGTTGAACATCTGCTCGTCGTCGGCATCGTCATGGCCGACATAGAGATACAGGGTGTCGCCGACGACCAGCGGGGCCGGGTCGGCGGTGAAGCGGTCCAGGATGATCGGGTTGGAGGCCTGCGTGGTGGGCGCTGATGTCAGCGGCGCGGTGGTTTCCAGTGCGGCGGGCGCGGCGCAGCCGACCAGGAGGGCGAACCCGGCAGCTGAAGCGAGGCGGTGAATGCGTGGCTTTGTCATGTGTTTCTCCCGTGCGCCCTTCGGCTGTGGCCTGAACCGAAGGTCCGTTCAGGTGGGCGGAGAGTCAATCGCTGCGATCGCCAGCCGCCCGGGGATGCCCAGCTTACGTGCTGGAGAAGCTGCGCTTAGCCGCCATAATCGGCAATGCCCTGCGCCGCGCGGTGGAAGCGCAGGCGGTCGGCATAATCGAGGGGGTTTTTGGGGCGGACGAGTGCACCCGCGGGGGTGGACGTCCAGTCGAACAGGCGGGTCAGGAAGAACCGCATCGCCGCGCCGCGCGCAAGCAGCGGCAGGGCGAGGCGCTCGGCGGGAGAGAGCGGGCGGACGCTCTGGTATCCGGCCAGCAGCGCCCGGCCCTTGGTATAGTTGAAATGACCACCCGGCTCGAACGCCCAGGCGTTGAGGCCGACGGCGATATCGTAGGCGAGAATGTCGGAGCAGGCGAAGTAGAAGTCGATCACGCCGGACACGTCATCGCCGAGGAAGAAGGCATTGTCGGGAAAGAGGTCGGCGTGGATGGTTCCCGTCGGCAGAGCGAAGGGCGCCGGCCAACCCATGCGGATGGCGGCGAGGTCGTCGCGTATCAGACCTGACAGGCCGGGCGCGAGGCTGTCGGTTTCGTACTCGCGGCCGTTGAAGAGGGCCGGCCAGCTGGTCGGTCCGAGCGCATTGTCGCGGTGCCCGGCAAAGTCTGCGAGGCAGGCGTGCATGCGCGCCATGGCGGCGCCGTAGGCGTGGCACTGTCCCTGCGTCGGGCGGGACGGGCTGATGCCGTCAAGGAAGGTGACGATCAGGGCCGAACGCCCGGCGAGCTCGCCGAGCGCGACACCGTCACGGGCGGGCACCGGGCGCGGGCAGGGGAAGCCCTTGGCCGACAGATGCTGTTTGAGCGAGACGAAATAGGGCAGTTCAGCCGGGTTCACCCGCCGTTCGAACAGGGTGAGGATGTAGCGGCCGGAAGGGTTGTGTGCGGGCGCATCGCCGACATGGCGCGTTTCCAGATAATAGTTGGAATTCTCCACCCCCTCCGCAATGCCCTTGAAGGCGACCGGTTCGCCGATGTCGTAGGCTTTCAGGAAAGCGGCGAGCTGGTCGGCGTCGACTTGCGTGTAGACGGCCATGGATCAGCTGCTGGCAGGCGTGGTCGGCCGGGCCAGGATGCGCGGGAGCTTGAACACGACATTCTCGTCGGTGACGCGCACCTCCTCCACCTCAATGTCGAAGCGGCCGGCGCAGGCGTCGATCAGACCCTGCACGAGGTCTTCCGGCGCGCTCGCCCCGGCGGTGATGCCGAGGGTCTGGGCGCCGTCCAGCCAGCGCCAGTCAACATGGGCTGCATCGGCCACGAGACGCGAATCGCGGGCCCCGGCGCGAAGGGCGACTTCCACGAGGCGTTTGGAATTGGAGGACGTCTCCGCGCCGATGACGAGCACAAGGTCGGCCCCCTGCGCCATCGCCTTGACGGCGTTCTGGCGGTTGGTGGTGGCATAGCAGATGTCTTCCTTCCACGGCGCGGCAATCGAGGGGAAGCGGCGCTGCAGCATCGCGACAATGGCGGCCGTGTCATCGACCGACAGCGTGGTCTGGGTCACGAAGGCGAGGTTTTCGGGGTCGCGCGGGGTGAAGCTCCCGGCGTCGGCAACGGTTTCGAGCAGGGTGATGGCACCGTCCGGCAACTGGCCCATTGTGCCGATCACTTCCGGGTGTCCGGCATGACCGATCAGCACGATCTCGCGGCCCTGCGCGTGGTGGCGGGTGGCCTCGACATGGACTTTGGAGACCAGCGGGCAGGTGGCGTCGACATAGATCATGTTGCGGCGGTCGGCCTCGGCGGGGACGGATTTGGGCACGCCATGGGCGGAGAAGATGACCGGGCGGTCAGCCGGGCATTCGGACAGCTCCTCCACAAACACGGCGCCGAGCGCCTCAAGCCGGGAGACGACATGCTGGTTGTGGACAATCTCATGGCGGACATAGACCGGCGCACCCCATTTGCCGAGCGCCTCCTCGACGATCTGGATGGCGCGGTCCACGCCGGCGCAAAAGCCGCGCGGGGCGGCGAGGAGGATTTTCAGCGGGCGGCGAGGATCGGTCATGGCGGGGGCGTCACTGGCTGTGGTGGAGCGTCGGATGGAACGTCTTCCCGTCTATACGGGAGGCGGGCGGCAAGGTCGAGACGGAGCATTGGCGCAGGGGCCGCAAGTGACGTGGCTGCCACTGATGCGGGCTGTGATGCAAGGTTACACAGACGCAGCGTTGCAAGGGGTGGCCGGCGCGGCTATCAGTTTCACAGGACAAGGGATGCAGCGCGTGGGCGTAGCCATCCGGCACTAGGTTTCAAGAGGCTCTCATGCGTTCGATCTTCGACACTTCTGGCTTTCGCGCGATGGGCATCGGCCTGACGGGATTTGCTCTGGCTGGCTGCGCGGCGCTGGGCGGCGCACTGGAGTCGGAGGTCAATGCCGGGCCGTGCCCGACGGCGGCGTCTGTGTATGAAGCGCAGCGGGTGGTGATGTTCAGCGGCGGCACGCAGACCTACGGGAATATCTCCTGGACGGGCGAGATCACGAATGTGGAAATGTTCTGCCGGTATGTCGATGACAATCCGATCGAGGCCGAACTGGAGATCACCTTCGCCTTCGGCAAGGGGCCGGCAGCCACGGGCAACCGCCAGACCTATCCGTATTTCGTCGCCGTGACGCGCCGCAACCGCAGCGTTCTGGAGCGCGAAGTGTTCGCCGTCGAGGCGGTGTTCAGCGGGAATGAGACGGTGACGGGCGCGCGGGAGCTGGTCGGCCGCCTGTCCATTCCGCGCTATGACACGTCGATTTCCGGTGCCAACTTCGAGGTTCTGGTCGGGTTCGACCTGACGGAGGAGCAGGCGGCCTTCAACCGGGCGGGCAAGCGCTTCCGGCTCGATGCGGCCACGGGGCTGAGCCAGTAAGCTCGTAGCCCTGTTTGATGTGGCCTGTTTGATGTGGCCTGACTGATCTGGTCCATTCGATTTCACGGAGACGGACATGACCGACCTGACGACGCGCCTGACGCGCGCGTGCGCCGAAGCCTTCGAGGCAGCGGGACTGGATCGCGGTTTCGGGCAGGTGCAGCGGTCAGGCCGTCCCGAGCTTGCCGACTTCCAGTGTAATGGCGCGATGGCCGCCGCCAAGGCTGCCGGTCGCAATCCGCGCGATCTTGCCGGCGACATCGC
>JBGSUF010000226.1:0-5464 GCA_041736285.1 Hyphomonadaceae bacterium
AGCTGGCGGAAAAGGAAGCGGCCGCAACGCAGCGCGCGCGAATGACAGGGCGGGATGATCAGGTCGGCGGCGATGACCGTGAATGGATGCTGGCCAGCCTGTCGCGCATGCTGGACGGGCTGAAGACGATGCGCGCGGCAGCCGATGACGACAGCGCACGCCGGGTGCTGGAAGACCTTGAGGACAGGGCGGACGCGATGAAGCGCCGGCTTGAAGGGGCATGAGGGCGGCCAGCCCCGCGCCGCCTCAGATACAGTTTCGCCCCGGAGCAAAGGGCGGAGCTCCGGGGCGATGGACCGGCCGCTATCGCGGCTGCAGCGCTGTTCTGGCGCCGGTGCGTCAGGTCACTGATCGGCCGCGGAAGGCGCGGGCGAGGAATGCCAAGACGAGGAGCGCAAGGAAAATCCAGAAGAGGACTTGCGCAATTCCAGCAGATGCCCCGGCGATGCCGCCGAAGCCAAGTGCGCCTGCAATGATCGCAAGCACAAAAAATCCGATTACCCAACCGAGCATGATGAACTCCCTTCGATTGTTTGCCATTGCGGGGTGCGAATGGCTCTGTCGTTACGAAAGCACAACGCATGCTTGTGAAGCCTGGTTCCGGCGCGGGACAACTTTCCTGTCCGGTCAGCGGCTCCCCTTTTGGGCTGAGCGCGTTATGTCTTGACCAAGGATAAGGAGAATTCCCATGGCCAGGACATTCAGAACGCCGGCACGCCTGTCGGCATGCCTTGCATCGCTGATGACGCTCGGGGCGTGCGCTTCGTTGCTCAAACCCACGGTGGAGACGGCGCCGGAGGCCGTGCGCGCCGGGGCCTACGCGCTTGATCCGCTGCACGCGGCGGTTGTCTGGCGCATCGACCATCTCGGCTATTCGACCTATCTCGGCCGGTTTGAGCGCGTGCAGGCGAGCCTCGATTTCGATGCGCAGGCGCCGACATCGGCGCGGCTGGAGGCGATTGTCGACATGACGTCGCTGGACGTCGCCAATCCCGATTTCGAACAGACGCTGATGGGGCCGGACTGGTTTGATGCGGCCAACCATCCGCAGGCGATCTTCCGCTCCGACACGATCACGGTGACCGGTGCGCAGACCGGCCGCGTCGACGGGCAGTTGACGCTGAAGGGTGTCACTGCGTCCGTTTCGATGGATGTGACGTTCAATGGCGGCGGCAATGACGCCCTGCGCGGGGCGTATGTGACAGGATTCAGCGCAGTGATGGTGATCGACCGGTCGCAATTTGACATCGACCGGTTTTCTGGTCTGCTGGCCGACGAGATCGAAATCGAACTGCAGGCCGAATTCATTCGAAAGGCGGAATGAAATCAGCCCGGTCAGGAGGAGAATGCGATGAGCTGGGAACCGGCGATTGAACCGGCCGAGGCAGGGCCGGAGCATTGCGACGCGCTGGAGACGGTGCTGATCCCCCGTGCCCGCGACATTGGCGCTTTCGAGGTGCGCCGGGCGCTACCGTCTGCCAAACGCAAGCTGGTCGGGCCGTTCATCTTCTTCGACCAGTTCGGGCCGACGACATTCGAGGAGGGCAAGGGTCTCGACGTGCGCCCGCACCCGCATATCGGGCTTGCGACGGTGACCTATCTGTTTCAGGGCGGCATCGTCCACAAAGACAGCCTCGGCAGCGACATGGAGATCACGCCGGGCGCGCTGAACTGGATGGTGGCCGGGCGCGGCATCGTCCATTCCGAGCGCACGGCAAGGGACCGCCGGAAGGCTGGCGAGCCGATCTATGGAATCCAGACCTGGGTGGCGCTGCCTGAGAAGGATGAGGACTGTGCCCCGTCATTCGAGCACGTGACGAAGGACGCGCTGCCGGTGATCGAGGGCGAGGGCAAGACGGTGAAGCTGATCCTCGGGCGGCTTTATGGCGCGCGCGCGCCGGTGCGCACCTTCTCCGACATGTTCTACGCTGATGCGCGGGTTGCGGCCGGGCGCAGGCTGGCGCTTCCGGCTGATCACGAGGACCGCGGCGTCTATGTGCTGGAGGGCGAGATCGAGGTCGGCGGCGACACGTTCGGGCCGGGGCAGTTGCTGGTCTTCCGGCCGGGCGACGAGATCGCGCTGAAGGCGGTCACGCCGGCGCGACTGATGCTGCTCGGCGGCGACACGATGGAGGGGCCGCGTTTCGTGTGGTGGAATCTGGTTTCGTCGTCGAAGGAGAAGATCCGCGAAGCGCGCGAGGACTGGGCGAGCGGCCAGTGGGGCAAGGGTCGCTTCACCCTGCCGCCGGGCGATGACGGCGAACATATCCCTGCGCCGGAGATATGAGGCCGCTTTGATGGGCCTTGCCGGGTCGTCCGGGCTTTTAGTCCTCGTCTTTGTCCCAGAGGGGACGGGCGGGGGAGATGGCGCCCGCGAGCTTGTCCATCAGGGCGATGAGGGTCTCGACCTCCTGGGTGGAGAGCGATGACAGCCAGTGCGTCTCGAAGGTCAGGATGCGCGGGACGAGGCTGTGATAAAGGGCGCGGCCATCGGCGGAGAGCGACAGTGTGAGGGCGCGGCGGTCGGCGCGCGACGCCTTTCGCACAAGGCGACCATCGGCGCGCAGACCCGCGACGGCGCTGCTGACCACGACCTTGTCCATCGCTGTGCGTGACACGATCTCGCTCGCCGTCAGGCCGTCGGTCTCGCCGAGCACGGCCATCACCCGCCATTGCCAGAGGGTCAGCCCGAACTCGCCCTCGTAGATTCGAGCAAACTCACGCGAGACCGTGTTGGACAGGACTGACAGCCGATAGGGCAGGAAACGCGACAGCCGCAGGGCCGCATCCTTGCGTCGGCTGGCCGCCGGACCGGATGGAATGTGCGGTTTCATACGTCGGGTTTTCCTTGCGCTGGGCCTGCAAACAAGTTACATTTGAAACTAGTTGGAAATCAAGAATTCATTTCGGGAGACAGGCGCACCATGGCTGACCTTTTTGACAATCCTGCCGGGCTGGACGGCTTTGAGTTCATCGAGTTTTCGGCGCCCGAGAAGGGGATGCTGGAGCCGGTCTTCGAGACGATGGGCTTTCAGAAGGTGGCCCGCCACCGGTCCAAGGATGTCGAGCTGTGGCGTCAGGGCGGCATCAATCTGATCACCAATTACGAGCCGCGTTCGGCGGCGTGGTTTTTCGCCCGCGAGCACGGGCCGAGCGCCTGCGGCATGGGGTTTCGCGTGCGCGACGCGCGGAAGGCCTATGCGCACCTGCTGGAGCGGGGCGGGGAGCCGGTGGAGATGAACACCGGCCCGATGGAGCTGCACATTCCCGGCATTCGCGGGATTGGCAATTCCATCATTTACCTGACCGACCGGTATGACGGCGGCGAGGGTGAAGGGCGGGGCGGCCTGACGATCTATGACATTGATTTTGAATACCTTCCGGGTGTGGACCGGCATCCTGTCGGGGCTGGCTTCCGGCTGATCGACCACCTGACGCACAACGTCTATGGCGGACGGATGAAATACTGGGCGGACTTTTACGAGAAGCTGTTCAATTTCCGCGAGATCCGCTTCTTCGACATCAAGGGCGAATACACCGGCCTGACCTCCAAGGCGCTGACGGCACCGGACGGCAAGATCCGCATCCCGCTGAACGAAGAGGGCGAGGGCGGCAAGGGCCAGATCGAGGAATTCCTGCGCCAGTACAATGGCGAAGGCATCCAGCATATCGCGCTGATCTGCGATGACCTGCCGGCGTGCTGGGACAGGCTGAAGGCGCTGGGCGTGCCGTTCATGACGCCGCCGCCGGGCGCCTACTACGATATGCTCGAAGCCCGCCTGCCGGGGCATGGGCAGGATGTAGACGCGCTGCGCAGCCGTGGTATCCTGCTTGACGGAACGACGGAGGACGGGCAACCGCGCCTGCTCCTCCAGATTTTCGCGCAGGCGCAGGTCGGCCCGGTCTTCTTCGAGTTCATCGAACGCAAGGGTGACTATCAGGAAGGCTTTGGAGAGGGCAATTTCAAGGCCCTGTTCGAGAGCATGGAACGTGACCAGATCGAGCGCGGCGCGCTCAAGGTGGAGGAGAAGACAAACGCATGAAATCCCTCGTGACGGGCCTTGTGACGGCGCTCTTGTGTGTGCTCATCATCCGGTTGGTGGACAATCTGCAGATGCAGGTGCTGGCAGCGGTGGTCATCGGGCTTGGAACGGCGACCTTCGTGCTGATGGCCATGCACCGGGGCAAGCCCGGCAAGGGCGATTCAAAGCGGCGCAGCATGACGCAGGATCACGACGCGTGACGACACCGCAAGGGCCAATGCCGCGGAACAGCATACTGATCGAGGGCCTTGTCGGGGCGGCGATTGGTGGTTTGGCTGGGGCCGGGCTGGTGGCGGTGGACGTGGTCTCGGCCTTCGGCGCGGTCGGTGTTGCGGCAGGCGTCGGGATCGGGAGCGCGTTCAACGCCCGGCGACGTGGCCGCAAGGGTTGATGACGAATGCCCGGAGGCGCAAGCAGGCGGGCGGGCGTCATGAGAGGCGCAATGATCGGCGCAGCGGCCTGCGCCAGACGACAAGGGCGGCGTCGCAACGATGAGCCCCACGAAGTTCGGACATTTTCTTTTCCCCATCGGCGCATGAATGCAGAATAAGGAAAGTATGATGGCAAATGAAACTGGCACGGCGCAGGCGGTGACACTGCGCGGCGTGCACCATGTGGCCTATCGCTGCCGCGACGCCAAGGAAACGGTGGACTTCTACGAGCGGGTGCTGGGCATGGACTTCCAGCTCGCCATTGCCGAGGACAAGGTGCCCTCGACCGGCGCGCCGGACCCGTACATGCACGTCTTCCTCGATGCAGGCGGCAGCAATGTGCTGGCCTTCTTTGAGCTGCCCAACAGCCCCGACATGGGACGCGACGCGAACACGCCGCAATGGGTGCAGCACATCGCGTTCAAGGTGGACACGATGGAGGAGCTGATGGCGGCCAAGGCGCGGGCCGAGGCGGCGGGGCTGGATGTGCTCGGGCCGACCCATCACGGCATCTTCAAGTCGATATATTTCTTCGATCCGAACGGCCACCGGCTGGAGCTTGCCTGCAATATCGGCACGCCCGAGCAGATGGCGCAGCTCCGCAGCGTCGCGCGGGACATGCTTGAGGAGTGGGCGACGACCAAGAAGGCGCCGCGCCACGCCGCCTGGCTGCACGAGAAGATCGCGCAGGAAAGCTGAAGGCTGCGGGTGCGGGCGGTTTGCGCGGTGGCTCCTCCGGGACGCGCTGCGCCTCCCGTGACCGCGCCGGAGGCTTACTCTGAACGCGCCGGACAACCGGGCAATGTGAAAAAGCCTCCTCCCTTCGATATGAGGGAGGAGGCTTTTGTTCAGGCGGGAGACCCCGGTTCAGCGCTTCTGGCGGGAGGGCCGATCAGCGCTCGATGAAGAGCGGGGCGGCGGCTTCGACCTGGCCGCGCTGAAGTGCCTGCGCGCGGCGCAACTGCTCCAGAGCGAGGCGGGCTTCCGGCT
>JBGSUF010000242.1:0-5381 GCA_041736285.1 Hyphomonadaceae bacterium
GGCGGGCGACCGTGCGCCAGCGGGCAGCGCGCCGATGCCCGGCGATCCGGGTGAGGTGCTGCTGGGCAGGCCGGTCTTCGGCATGTGGGGATCGGATGTGCTCTCCGGCGCGCCGGGGACGACACATCTCTCCATCGTCGATGCGCAGGGCAATGCCGTGTCGATGACGGCGACGGTCGAGGCGGCGTTCGGCAATTCGCGAATGGTGGCGGGGTTCATGCTCAACAATGAGCTGACGGATTTCTCCCGCACGCCGACGATTGACGGCAGGCCGGTGGCGAACGCGCCGGGACCGGGCAAGCGGCCGCGCTCGTCCATGTCTCCCACCATCGTGTTTGATGAGGCCGGACAGCTCTTGATGGTCACGGGCAGTCCCGGCGGCAATTCGATCGTCGCCTATGTTTCGAAAACGCTGGTTGGCGTGCTGGACTGGGGGATGACGGCGCAAGCGGCGGTTGAACTGCCCAACATCATCGCGCGCGGGCAGACGGTGGCGGTCGAGACCGACCGGTTCGATGGCGCTGCATCCGCCGATGCCCTGCGCGCGCTGGGCTATCCGGTGGAGGAGCGCTCAGGCGAGAATTCCGGGCTGCACGTCATCGTGGTGCGCGGGGATAGCCTTGAAGGCGGGGCCGATCCGCGCCGGGAAGGCGTGGCACGCGGGCTGGACGCGCCGGATCAGAACCGCCGGTAGAGGCGCACGCCGATATTGTCGAGACCCTGATTGCGGCCCTCGCCGAGAATCTGTCCGTGCGACAGGTGCTCGAAGATCAGCTGCGCGCCCCAGTTGGCGTTGAAGTCGCGATTGATGGCGAAGGAGGTGCGGAAGAGGTCTTTCGAGCCGAGCAGCAGGTTGGCGCGGCCGAAATCGGCGGCTTCCTGTGTGCCGGTGACAAAGGGCGTGTTGAGCGTGCCGTCATGGATGACATAGGCAAAGCCCGGCTCGAATGACCAGCCGGGGGCAAAATCCCAGTTCCACGACAGGCCCGCCCCGGCAAAGCTCGTTCCGCCGGCGGTGTTGATATTGGCCACCACGAACGGACGCGGCGACCAGATGATGTCGAGGAGATCGGGGGAGGCGAAAACCAGTTCGCCCTCGATGTCCGGGCCGTCTTCCTTGTCGGCATTCTTGCAGTCGGTGACGCAGATATTGTGGCCGAGCACGCCGAAGCGGACCTCCTCCACAAGCTGCGCCTGCGCCGGGTTTGCAGCGGCGCCGGACGCGATGCCGATGGCGGCGATGATGACGGATGTGCGGATCATGTGCGGTGTCCCCTGCTGAAAGCTGGCGACAGATCAATCATGACCGGCTCGGATCGGCAAGGGGGGAGGCCCTGACGCCTCCCCCGCCAAGGCCCGGCGGCCGACTCAGAAGTTCAGCACCTTGACGTAGCGCACATGCGCGAGCGCGTTAAGCTGGTCGATGATGGCCGGGGGCACAAGCTGGTCGACGCCGACCAGAGCGATCGCGTCGTCGCCCGCCGACAGGCGGCCCAGATTGAAGGTCGCGATGTTGATCCCGGCCTCGCCCAGCATCGTGCCCAGCGCACCGATGAAACCCGGCGCATCGGTGTTGTTCACATACAGCATCACCGGGAGGAATGCGCCTTCGAGCGCCATGCCCTTGACCTCCACGATCTTCGGCTGGCCCGCCAGCACGGACCCGGCGACGGTGCGCCAGCCATCGCCAACCCGGATGCGCACGCGGATGAGGCTGTCATGCACGGGCGACAATTCGGTCTTGGTCTCGGTGAGGCGCACGCCGCTGTCAGCCAGGATGGAGGGGGCCGACACCATGTTCACATCCCCGCGCGAGGGGCGCAGGAGGCCCGATAGCAGCGCCGCAGTGACCGGGCGTCGGTTGATGTCGGCAATCTCGCCCTCGTATTCGACGACGATTTCGGAAAAGCCTTCATCGGCGATCTGCCCGGCAAAGCTGCCGAGCTTTTCGGCCAGCGCGATGTAGGGGCGCAGGCGCGGGGCTTCCTCGGCCGTCACCGACGGCATGTTGAGCGCGTTGGTGACCGCGCCGGAGAGGAGGTAGTCGGCCATCTGCTCGGCGACCTGAAGGGCGACATTCTCCTGCGCCTCGACGGTGGCGGCGCCAAGGTGCGGGGTGGCAACGAAATTCGGCGCGCCGAACAGCACGTTCGCCTTCGCCGGTTCCTCGGCAAAGACGTCGAACGCGGCTCCGCCCAGATGGCCGTTGTCGAGCAGGGCCCGCACGGCATGTTCGTCGACAAGCCCGCCGCGCGCGCAGTTGACGAGGATCAGGCCCTTTTTCGTCCGGGCGAGCGCGTCGGCCGACAGGATGTTGCGCGTCTGGTCGGTGAGCGGCGTGTGCAGGGTGATGACGTCGGCGCGGGCCAGCAGTGTGTCGAGATCGACCTTTTCGAGGCCGAGTTCGGCGGCCTTGTCATCGGTCAGGAAGGGATCATAGGCGATCACCTTCATCTTCAGGCCCTGCGCACGTTCGGCGACACGGCTGCCGATATTGCCGCAACCGATCAGGCCGAGCGTCTTGTAGGAAAGCTCAATCCCCATGAAGCCCTTCTTTGGCCATTGGCCGGCCTGTGTGCCGCGATCCGCAAGCGGGATTTGACGGGCGGCTGCGAACATCATGGCGATGGCGTGCTCGGCGGTGGTGACGGCGTTGCCGAAAGGCGTGTTCATGACGACGACGCCGCCCGCCGTGGCGGCCTTGATGTCGATATTATCGACGCCGATGCCTGCGCGGCCGATCACCTTCAGTCGCGTCGCGGCGGCGATCACGTCGGCGTCAGGCTTGCACGCCGAGCGCACGGCGAGGCCGTCATAGCCGGGGATGATGTCGATGAGTTCAGCCTTGGAGAGGCCGGGGCGGACGTCCACCTCAATGCCGCGATTGCGGAAGATGTCGGCGGCGGCGGGGCTGAGATCGTCGGCGATGAGAACCTTGATGGTCATGGGTTTGTCCTTTGTTGCTTGTGCGCGAGCCAGGCGTCTCGCGTGAGTTGGAAAACGAAACAGTCGCTGGCGCCGAACTGGCGGCGCCCGGCGAATTCAAAACCACAGCGCTGGTAGAAACGGTGCGCGGCGGTGTTGTCGGCGATCGGATCGATCAGGACGGTGTGGACGGCGGGCTGAGCGAAGCAGAAGTCCAGCGCCAGACGCATCATCTGCGTGCCGGCACCGCGCCCGAGCCATTCGGATGGGCCAATCCAGATGTCGATGGCGCGAAAGCCCTCGCCCATCGGTCCCCAGTATTGCGACGGCTCCTCGAAGGGATTGATGACCTGGACAAAGCCGATGGGCGCGCCGTCCGCTTCGGCCACGAAATGCCAGAAGCCGGGCCAACCCGCCTCGATCTCGTCATCCCATTCCCAGCCGCTGTCGTCGCCGCAGTCGGGGTCTGAGAACCGGACATGAGGCTGCTCGTCCCATGCCTTCAGGCGCGGGATGTCTGCACGGGTCGCGGGGCGAAGAGTGATGGTTGTCATCTCTGGCTTCTTGTTCGCTCCCCCCTTCGGTCCGGGGCCGCTTGCGGGGCAAGCTGGCCGGAAGGGCCGGAGGGGGAATGATCAGAGATCCGCCGCCGTCTGCGCGAAGGCCCATTCGATCCATGGCAGGAGCTTTGCCACGTCCGACGGCTCAACCGTTGCGCCGCACCAGATGCGAAGGCCGGGCGGGGCATCGCGGTAACCGGCGAAGTCAAAGCCTGCGCCTTCCTTCTCGACCATGCCGACCAGCTTTTTCACGAAGGCGTGCTGGGCCTCTACGTCGAGGCTGGCGACGCGCGGATCGGTGAAGCGGAATGTCACGCCGGTGTTGGAGCGGACGGACGGATCAGGGCAGAGGAAGTCGATCCACGGCGTGCGGGCGACCCATTGCTCCAGTGTCCGGAGGCTCTCATTGCAGCGGGCCATCAGGCCGGACACACCGCCAAGGCTTTCCGCCCAGTCCAGCGCCTGCAGGTAATCCTCGACGCACAGCATGGAGGGGGTGTTGATCGTCTCGCCCGCAAACAGGCCCTCATTGAGCTTGCCGCCCTTGGTCATGCGGAAGATTTTCGGCAGCGGACGGTCGGGCGTGTAGGTTTCGAGGCGGCGGACGGCATTGGGCGACAGGATCAGCATGCCATGGGCCGCTTCCCCGCCGAGCACCTTCTGCCAGCTATAGGTCGTGACGTCGCATTTGTCCCAGGCGATGTCCTGCGCGAAGACGGCGGAGGTAGCGTCATTGATCACGATGCGGTCGCGATTGGGGCGGATCCAGTCGGCATCGGGCACGCGCACGCCGGACGTCGTGCCATTCCATGTGAAGACGATGTCGGCGTCATCGCGCGCAGCGGCAAAATCCGGCAACTCGCCGTAATCGCCTGTGTGAACGCGGCAATCGGGCAATTTGAGCTGTTTCTGCGCGTCGGTGATCCAGTCGCGGCCGAAGCTCTCCCATGCGAACACATCCACCGGGCGACAACCGAGCATGGACCACATGGCCATCTCCACCGCGCCGGTATCGGAAGCGGCCACGATGGCAACGCGGTAATCGGCGGGAAGGCCGAGAATGGCGTGCGTGCGGTCGATGGCTTCCTTCAGCTTCGCTTTGGCATCCTTGGCACGGTGCGAGCGGCCAAGTGCGGCGGTTTCAAGCTGGGCGAGGGAAAATCCGGGCCGCTTGGCGGTGGGGCCGGAAGAAAATTGCGGACATGCAGGGCGCACGTCCGGCTTGGCGTGAATCATCGTCATCTGTTGTCTCCTATCCTTACAGATAGGCTGTCCACCGTTGGGGGTGACTGGCCCGCCGGTCTTGTCTCACGCGCCGGATGCGCCCGCAAGGAGATTTTCCGCGATGGTGTATGCCGAGCGCCCTTGTGAGGCGTTGACGGGGCTGGCAACTTGACCTCCTCAGAATGGGAGCGAGTGCGATGCGTTTTCTGGCGGTTTTCCGGTGGGCACTGATTGCGCTGCTCGTCAGCACCGGCGCCGTCTCCGCGCAGGATAACGGGCCATGGACGATCACGCCGCCGGAGAGGGCGACGCGCAGTGACGTCGATGGGACGATCCAGTTTCAGGGCCCCGCGACGCTGATCATGCTGTCGCAAATCCTCGGGCAGGATGGGGTCGACAGCGAGGTCATCATCCAGAACATCGTGGACGGGCTTGCTGACGCCGCGCCCAACATGTTGGCCACACGCTCGCGCGACTGGCCGGACGGGTCGAAGGCGCTGGTGAAATCCGGAACCATTACGGGCGAGGGACAGGTCGTGATGGTCCGCATCATGATCCTTGAAAAGTCTGGCCAGAGGGGGCTGGCGGTCGCGCTGTTCCCGCCGGGACCGGGGGGCACAGACGCGGCGCAGGCGATGAGCACGCTGGCCTTCAATCCGGCGCAGACGCCGC
>JBGSUF010000106.1:0-1556 GCA_041736285.1 Hyphomonadaceae bacterium
TGCCGCTGACACCGCAGAGGGCGGGCGGTGAGCGAGGCCGGCCTCAGCGCCGACGCCGAAGGCTGCCCGAGCGGACTTGCGCCGTCCGAGCACGGGAGCGATTCGGGTGATCCGACCCCGTTTGTGCGGGTCGGCAAGGGCGGCGAGAATCGGCTGACACTGCAGGTGCGCGGCGCCAGATGTGGCGGGTGCCTTGCGCGGATCGAAAGCGCGGCGCGCGCCTTTCCGGAAGTGACCGAGGCGCGGATGAACCTCTCCAGTGGCAAGTTCGATCTGGCCTGGACGGGGGCGCTGGACGCGCGGCGGCTGACTGCGGCGGTGACCTCTCTTGGTTATGGCGCGTCGCCCTATGAGCCGGCGAGCGCCGATACGCAGGCCAGCCGTGAAGAGCGCCGCCTGCTGGCGGCGCTGGGGGTGGCGGGCTTTGCGTCAGCCAACATCATGCTGTTCTCCATTCCGGTCTGGGCGGGGCATGGCGAGATGGGCGAGACGACGCGCACGGCGATGCACTGGCTTTCGGCGGCCATCGCCATTCCGGCCGTGCTGTTTTCCGGCCGGGTGTTCTTTCGCTCTGCCTTTGCGGCCCTCTCCAAGGGCCATGCGAACATGGATGTGCCGATTTCGCTGGCGCTGATCCTCGCAACCAGCGTCAGCCTTTATGAGACAGCGCGCGGCGGGGAGCACGCCTATTTCGACGCCGCCGTGATGCTCTGCTTTTTTCTGCTGATCGGGCGCTTTCTCGATGCGCGACTTCGGCGGCGGGCGCATGCGGCGGCACATGAACTCGCCGCTCTGCAGGGACGATCGGCGACGCGGATTGATGCCGGCGGCACCGCGCGCGCGGTGCGGGCAAGCGACATCAGGCCGGGCGATATCATCCTCGTGGCGTCGGGCGAGCGAGCAGTCGTCGATCTTGAGGTCATCCATGGCGAGAGCGAGGTCGATGAAAGCCTTGTCACCGGCGAGAGTGCGGCCCGGCGAACATCGGCAGGCGGGCGGCTGTTTGCCGGCACGGTCAACCTGACCTATCCGATTACCGGGCGGGCGCTCGCAGCGGCGGAAGACAGCCTCGTGGCCGACATCGGGCGAATGCTGGAGGCGGGCGAGCAGCGCCGCTCAAGCTATCGCAAGATCGCCGACCGGGCGGTGAAGCTTTATGTGCCGATTGTCCACACGACGGCGGCGCTGACGCTGATCGGATGGCTGTGGGCGGGCGCCAGTGTGCGCGAGGCCGTTTTCATCGCGGTATCGACGCTGATCATCACCTGCCCGTGCGCGCTGGCGCTGGCGGCGCCGGTCGTGCAGGTGGCGGCATCGGGGCGGCTGTTTCGTGCGGGCGTGTTCCTGAAATCGGGCGACGCGCTGGAGCGGCTCGCGGGGGTCACTCACATTATCTTTGACAAGACCGGAACACTGACGCTGGGGCGGCCGGAATTGCGCCGAACGCCTGAAACCGACGCCGTTCTGGAAGAGGCGGCAAGCCTTGCGCGGGCCAGCCGTCATCCCTTGTCGCGCGCGCTGGTCGAGGCGGCCGGACCCGGACGCCTGGCTCAGGC
>JBGSUF010000251.1:0-2744 GCA_041736285.1 Hyphomonadaceae bacterium
GCGATGGGCTTCTCCGACAAGCGCCTCGCCACCCTGACCGGCCAGCCCGAGACTGACGTGCGCCGCAAGCGCCGCGCCCTCGGCGTGCGCCCCGCCTTCAAGCGGATCGACACCTGCGCCGCCGAATTCGCCGCCCGCACGCCCTATCTCTATTCCACCTACGAAGCCCCGGCCTTTGGCATGGAGCTGGCCGACGATGAGGCCGACGTCTCCTCCCGGCGCAAGGCGATCATTCTCGGCGGCGGCCCGAACCGGATCGGACAGGGCATCGAGTTCGACTATTGCTGCTGCCACGCCGCCTTCGCCATGGCCGACATGGGCATCGAATCGATCATGGTGAACTGCAATCCCGAGACCGTCTCGACCGACTATGACACCTCCGACCGCCTCTATTTCGAGCCGCTCAGCGAAGAGCACGTCTCCGAGATCGTCGCCATGGAAATGACGCGCGGCGAGCTTCTCGGCGTCATCGTCCAGTTCGGCGGACAGACCCCGCTCAAGCTCGCCCGCCCGCTCCACAGCGTCGGCGTGCCAATCCTCGGGACAAGCCCGGACTCCATCGACCTCGCCGAGGACCGCGAGCAGTTCGCCGCCCTTCTGGAGCGGCTCGGCATTGCCCAGGCGCCCTCTGCCATGGCCCGTTCCGAAGACGAGGCCCTGGCCGCCGCCCGCGCGCTCGGCTACCCCATCATGCTGCGCCCCTCCTATGTCCTCGGCGGGCGCGGCATGGAGATCTGCCGCGATGACGATGACATCCGCCAGTTCGCCAAGGAAGCCATGACGGTCTCCGGCGACCAGTCGCTCTTCCTCGACCGTTATCTTTCCGACGCCATCGAGGTGGACGTGGACGCCCTCTGCGACGGCGAGAACGTGCACGTCGCCGGGATCATGGAGCATATCGAGGAGGCCGGCGTGCATTCCGGTGACAGCGCCTGCGCCCTGCCGCCCTATTCGCTCTCGCCTGACATTGTCGCGCGCCTGTCAGACCATGCGGTCGCTCTGGCCAGAGCGCTGAATGTGCGCGGCCTCATCAACATCCAGTTCGCCGTCAAGGGCGAGGAAATCTATGTCCTCGAGGCCAATCCCCGCGCCTCGCGCACCGTGCCCTTCGTCGCCAAGGCCGTCGGCGCGCCGATTGCCGCCATCGCGGCGAAGATCATGGCCGGGCAGACGCTGGCCGACTTCGACATGAGCGCCGCCATTCCGCGCCGTGTCGCCGTGAAGGAAGCGGTCTTCCCCTTTGCCCGCTTCTCCGGCGTCGACCCCGTGCTTGGCCCGGAAATGCGCTCGACCGGGGAAGTCATGGGCTGGGACGATGATTTTGGCGCCGCCTTCCTGAAGTCCCAGATCGCCGCCGGTGCAAGCCTGCCGGAGAGCGGCGCGGTCTTCATTTCCCTGCGCGACCGCGACAAGCCGGGCATCGTCCCCGCCGCCCGTCGCCTCGTCGAGCTTGGCTACGCCGTCGTTGCCACCCACGGCACCGCCACCTTCCTCGAAGGCGAAGGCATCCCCGTGCGCCATATCAACAAGGTGATCGAAGGCCAGCCCCATATCGTCGACGCCATGATCAATGGCGAGGTGCAACTGGTCTTCAACACCACCGAGGGCGCGCAGTCGATGACGGACAGCTACTCCATCCGCATCACGGCACTGGCACAGAAAATCCCATATTACACCACGCTCGCCGCTTCGCTGGCGACGGTTCAGGCGCTGGGATCACTGCACACGCGAGAGCTTGACGTTGCCCCCTTGCAATCGGCCTGACGCCGCCACACCTTGACGCGTCGGCGAAAACGCGCAGGGATTTACCCCGCGCCCGTCGAAAACGGACGTCAGAATACGAACAAGAAGCGCAGAGAAAGCGCACAGGTAAAGATCGGAACTCATCTCCATGCAGCGCATTCCCATGACGATCGAAGGCCACGAGGCCCTGACCGACGAACTGAAGATTCTCAAGGGCCAGGAGCGTCCTGCCGTGATCGCCGCCATTTCGGAGGCGCGCGCGCACGGCGATCTGTCGGAGAACGCCGAGTATCATGCCGCCAAGGAGAAGCAGAGCTTCATCGAGGGCCGGATCGCCGAGCTGGAGGACAAGCTGGCGCGCGCTGACGTGATCGACTGTTCGCGCATGACCGGAACGAAGATCCGATTCGGCGCAACCGTCACCGTGGTCGACGGCGACACCGAGGAGCGCGCAACCTACAAGATCGTCGGCGAGGATGAGGCCGATGTCGCCAAGGGCAAGATTTCCGTCACCTCCCCGCTCGCGCGCGGCCTGATCGGCAAGGACATTGGCGATGAGGCCGAGGTCGCCGCCCCCGGCGGGGCCCGCGTCTATGAAGTCGAGGACGTCCGCTTCGTCTGAGCGGGCTTTGCACGCCCGGGACGCAAGGCCGCTCAGGACTTTGGCAACACGCGGTTGCGGCCCCTCGGGCCTGCGTCTGGCGAGGTTGAAACCAGCCGGGGCGCATCCCCTCAACCACAACCTGTAGGTGGGTGCCAGACGGGGCGATATCTGTCATTCTGCATTGCACACAGCAGCTGAGTCGGGGACACCGGGGTGACACAGGCGGCAAGACGATGACGGGAGGCCCCGCAAGAGGAGGGCTTCAGCCCGAAACTTCGGGCGCGGGCGGCGGCAGCGTTTCCGGCGCGGCAACGACCGTGCGCAGCGGCGGCATGGGGCCGAGCATATGGGTCGCCTCCGACGGCAGGGCCGGCAATGAGGCGCAGGTCATGGCGCT
>JBGSUF010000264.1:0-1705 GCA_041736285.1 Hyphomonadaceae bacterium
CGCCGCTTTGCCGAGGCCCTCGCCCTGTGGCCGGAAGCGCAGGACGGCCGCCTTCTGGTCGTGACCGGTGATGCCCGCCGCGTCAGCCTTCGCCTGCTCATCGCCGAGGCTGGCGGTGAACTGCCCGCAATGATCATCGCCAACCTGCCCTACAATGTCGGCACGCCGCTGCTGGTCGACTGGCTCAAGGCGGGCGACTGGCGCGGTGAAATGGCGCTGATGTTCCAGAAGGAAGTGGCCGAGCGCATCTGCGCCGCCCCCGGCGACGATCATTATGGCCGCCTTGCCGTGCTGGCCCAGTCCGTTACCCGGCCCCGCATCGCCTTCACCCTGCCGCCCGGTGCCTTCCATCCGCCGCCAAAGGTGGACAGCGCCGTCGCCGTGCTTGCGCCCCTGCCCGCGGAGGATCGGTTCACCCATCTGGGTTCGCTGGAAATCGTCACTGAGGCTGCGTTCGGACAGCGCCGCAAGATGCTTCGCTCAAGCCTGAAACGCCTCGCCGAACGCTTCGACATGCGCGTCGAGGCCTGGCTTGCCAATTGTGATATCGACCCGCGCGAACGCCCGGAAAACCTCACCCAGGCCGAGTTCCGCGCCCTCGCCGCCTACCTCGCAGAAAAGCAGGCAACCCCCAGCCCGCCCTGACCCTCATCCCTCGCCGAGCAGGCGGCGAACATGATCCTCAAGGTGCAATTCCCGCAGTCGCTTGGTGCGCTCCACCATCAGTATGATGCGCAGGCGCTGGTAGGCTGCATCGAGATCGTCATTGACGATGCAATAATCATAGCGCCGCCAGTGCATCATCTCCGCCTTCGCGTCACGCATCCGCCGTGCCACCATGTCCGGCGTCGATCCGGGACGGGCGGCCAGCCGCGCCTCCAGCGCTTCAATGCTGGGCGGCAGCACGAAGACCGACACGGTGTCGTTGGGCATCTGGTCATGCAGCGCATCGGCGCCCTGCCAGTCCACGTCAAAGATCACGTCATGCCCGGCCGCCAGCAGCGCTTCGGTGTCCGCGCGGGGCGTTCCATAGAAATGGTCAAACACCTTTGCCCATTCGAGGAATGCCCGCTCAGCGATCAACTGGCGAAAGCCCGGCTGATCAACAAAGCGATAATCCACCCCGTCCACCTCGTTCGGGCGCGGCGCGCGCGTGGTGTGCGACACCGAAAGCCTGACGTCGGAAAACTCCTCCATCAACCGCCGCGCCAGTGTCGTCTTGCCGGCACCGGATGGTGAAGAGATGACCAGCATCAGCCCGCGCCGCCTGCGATCAATCGGCGTGACATCATTCCACATTGGCGGCCTGCTCCTTGAACTGGTCGATCAGCACCTTCATCTCCAGTCCCGCCTCCGTCAGCGGCAGACTCGTCGACTTCGAGCACAGCGTGTTGGCTTCCCGCATCAATTCCTGCGCGAGGAAGTCGATCTTGCGGCCAACCATCCCGCCGTCTGCCAGAAGCGCCCGCCCCGAACCAATATGCGCACGCAGCCGGTCAATCTCCTCACGCACATCCGCCTTGGATGCCAGAAGCGCAATTTCTGTCTCCAGCCGGCCGGCGTCCAGACCGTCAACGCCCCCTAGATCCGCCAGCCGTGCCTGCAACTTGTCACGCAGTTCACCGGGCGCGCGCGCCGCAATCTCCTGCGCCCGCACCCGCGCCGCTTCCATCGCGTCAAGCAGCCCGCCCAGCACACCGGCCAG
>JBGSUF010000268.1:0-3385 GCA_041736285.1 Hyphomonadaceae bacterium
CCGGCGTCGGCCGAGACGATCAGGCCGGGCCGCGCATCGTCGATCCGGGCGGCGAGCGCGTGCGCAGCAAAGCCGCCGAACACAACCGAGTGGATCGCCCCGATCCGCACGGCGGCGAGCATCGCAAACACGGCCTCTGCAATCATCGGCATGTAGATCAGGACACGGTCGCCCCGGCCAATGCCGAGGTCGAGAAAGATGGCGGCCCAGCGTTCGGTCTCGGCCTGGAGTTGGTCAAAGGTATAAACGTGCTCACGGCCTGTCTCGGTGGAGACCTCGATGATGGCGCGGGCGTCCGGCTGGATTGCGGCCCAGCGGTCGACGGCATTGTGGCAGAGGTTGAGCGTTCCATCCGGGAACCAGTCGGCGAAGGGCGGGCGGCTGTGGTCGAGGGCGACCTGCGGCGCCGTATGCCAGTCAATGCGGCGGGACTGCTCCAGCCAGAAGGTGTCGGGTTCGGTCATTGACCGGGCGTGGAAGGCGGCCATGCTCCGGCTTTCCGGATCTTGTGCGGCGGTGTCTTCGGACTGGGGCATGAAACCAACTCCTCTGCGATCAGCATAGAAGTCCAGGCCCGGTCAGGCACTTCCCGCTTTAGTCTAATGCCCGGCCTCGCTCGTGCCGATCAGGCGGGAGGCGGACGCCGACAATATCTCCGCAAGCCGGGTGAAGTCGTCGGCCCGGCTGCTGGAGCGGTTCCAGCACAGGTAGATGATGCGTGTGGCGCGGGAGTGATCCAGCGGGCGCACGACAACATCCTCGCGACCTTCAATCTCGGATTTGGCATAAAGGCGCGGGATGAGGGAGATGCCCGCACCCATGGCGACCATGTGCCGGATGGCGTCGAGACTCTGGCCGACATATTCAGTGCGCAGGCGCGCGCCCGACTGAAGGGCGATCCGGCCCGTCAGCTTTCCCAGTTGGTGCCCTTCGCCGAGGGTGAGAAGGTTTTCCCCGGCCATGTCGGCTGGCGAAATCGTCGCCTTGGCCGCAAGCGGGTGATCGACGGCGAGACCCACCAGAATCTCCTCCGTGAAGAGGGCCACCGCATCGAGCGACTCTGTTTCCGGCTGGGTCGAGACGATGGTGTCCAGCACGCCGTCCTGAAGCTCGGTTTCCAGCGAGGTGGTCGAGCCCTCGCGGACGAACAGGCGAAGGTCGGGGTAGGCGGAGTGAAGCTGCGGTGTTGCGTAGGGCAGAAGGTACGGGCCGACCGTCGGCAGACAGCCGAGCCTAATCAGCCCGCCCAACTGGGCCGCTCCGCCGCGCGCGACACGCTCCAGTTCATTGAGTTCAGCCATGATGTGGCGGGCCCGCGAGACGACATCCTCACCGGCCGGCGTAAGGCGCGCACCATGCCGGCCGCGATCAACCAGGGGCAGGCCCAGACGCGTCTCCAGCGCCTTGATCTGGGCCGTGACAGCCGACTGGGCGACGCCGAGCAGCCGCGCACTCTCGGTGTAGCGACCGGTGTCGGCGAGGCTGATGAGCATTTTGAGCTGGCGGATCGTTGGCATGGGTTTCAATCACATAATCTGATTGATCTTGCAATTCGTTTCGATTGGGCTTCTGGAAGATCATTCTCCATTTCTTTGGTGTCGGCGCGAGGCCGATCAACGAAACCGATAGACACCTGAAGGAGAAAGACATGTTTTCCCGTCGCGATGCCCTGAAGCTTCGCCATGCATCGCTGGAGGCCGAACTGGCCACGGAGATGAAGCGGTCGCTTCCCGATGACGTGCGCGTGAAGTCGATCAAGCTCGCCAAGCTGGCGATACGCGACGAGATCGAGACGATCGAGCGCCGGATGCGCCGCCGCAAGCGCACCTTCGTCCCGATCCCGGCGAACGATACGGGAGAAATCCACCTGCCGATCAAGATGCGGGTCGGCTGACGGGCGCGGCGCTGCCACGCGCCGCATCGAAATGCGCCGGGACAGTTTATCCCCCCAAGACGCGCAAACTGTCGTCTGGCGCAGCCGGGCCGCCCTGGAAACGAGGCGGCCCGGAATCGGTTGGCAAATCCTTCGTGTTTCACTTGCAATGGCGTTCTGAAGCTGCATTTGATGTCGGGGTAATTCGCAAGGAGAATTTCATGTCTCGTATTCTGGTGCTGTCGTCGGCAGCCTTCGTTCTGGCCGCTTGCGGCTCCACTTCGCCGGGCACCGGCACCAAGCTCTACACCTCGAAGGCCGATGGTGAGACAGTCGAATGCCGCCGAATCCAGGAAATGGGCTCGCGTCTCGGCAAGCGCGTCTGCATGAAGCCGATCGAATGGGAACAGGCCGATGCGGCTGCCGAACAGGCCGCCAAAGACCAGATCAACCGCAACAACCAGCGCGGCGTGGCACCTGATGGCGGCGGCGGCGGCATTGGCGGCTGACGCTCTGACGTCTTATTGATGATGCAGAAACTGCTCGTCCTGCCGGGTGACGGCATTGGCCCGGAAGTGGTCGCCGAAGCGGTGTCTGTGGCCGCCATTGTCGCACCCGACATTGAGGTCACGTCCGGCCTTGTCGGCGGGGCCGCACTCGACGTGCATGGCGAGCCACTGCCCGATGAAACGCTTTTGGCAGCGAAGGCGAGTGATGCGGTGCTGCTCGGCGCGGTCGGTGGTCCGAAATGGGCCGGGGCGGCGCGCGGGCTGCGACCGGAAGCGGGCCTTCTGGCGCTGCGCCGGGGCATGGACGTGTTCGCCAACCTGCGCCCGGCCTTCTGTTTCCCCGCACTGGTCGGTGCGTCGAGCCTGAAGCCGGAGGTTCTGGCCGGGCTCGATATCATGATCGTGCGCGAACTGACGTCGGGTGTTTATTTCGGCATGCCTCGCGGGATTGACGATGGCGGTCCGGGCGGGGAGCGGCGGGGCTTTGACACGGCCGTCTACACGCGGAGCGAGATCATGCGGGTCGCCGATGTGGCCTTCGAGGTTGCGCGCGGGCGGGGCGGCCGGGTCTGTTCGGTCGAGAAGTCCAATGTGATGGAGAGCGGCCTGTTCTGGCGCGAAGTTGTGACAATGCGCCACGAAGAGACCGGCGCAGGCGTCGCGTTGTCGCACATGTACGCCGACGCATGTGCGATGGAACTGGTGCGCCGACCGACGCAGTTCGATGTGATCCTGGCGGACAATCTTTTCGGGGACATATTGTCGGACGAGGCGGCAATGCTCACCGGCTCGATCGGGATGCTGCCATCAGCGGCGATCGGGCATGGCGGCCCGGGATTGTATGAGCCGGTTCATGGCTCGGCGCCGGACATTGCCGGGCAGGGCGTTGCCAATCCATGCGCTGCGATTCTCAGTCTCGAAATGGCACTTCGCTGGTCGCTGGACCGGACAGACGCGGCCGACCGGGTGCGGGCGGCGGTCGCTGCGGCGCTCGATGCGGGCG
>JBGSUF010000336.1:0-6216 GCA_041736285.1 Hyphomonadaceae bacterium
CTCGCTGAGCAGCGCCGGAAACGGAAGCTGCGCGTGGATGATGTCGCCGGCGTCGCGCTCCTGCGCCAGTTTTCGCAGGATAAGGCGGCATCGCTCGGCCTGCGTCTTCAGGAGGTCTGCATCCTCGGCCAGCGCGTGTCCATCCGGCAGTTGGGCGGCCATTTCGC
This sequence comes from Hyphomonadaceae bacterium, assembly GCA_041736285.1. GTDB lineage: Bacteria > Pseudomonadota > Alphaproteobacteria > Caulobacterales > Hyphomonadaceae > JBGSUF01. The sequence goes on from JBGSUF010000336.1 coordinate 168, forward strand.
TGGCGACGAGATGGATGGTGGCCAGCGGCGTGCCAAGCTCGTGCGCCGTCATGGCCGACAATGCGCCAAGCGCCGACAGCCGCTGCTCGCGCGCGACCACCACCTGCGCGGCGTCGAGCGCCTGGATCAGCCGCGCCTCATCCTGGCTGACCCGCAAGGCGGAGAAGGCGAAGAAGGCAAGACCGATCAACAGCGCGATGAAGTTTCCGATCTTCAGAAGCAAGGGCATCTCGTAGCCGCCGACAACAGGCCAGGGCAGCGGCAGGGCGGCAAAGCCCATGCCCATCGCCAGCAGGACAGCCAGCACGGCAAGGCCGACGGCATGAAGCGGTTTCAGCGTCACCGCCGCCACCGTCACCGGGGCCAGCAGGAGAAAGAGGAAGGGATTGGCCAGCCCGCCCGTCAGCGCAATGAGCGCCGAGAGCTGCACGAGGTCGGAGGTGAGTTGGAGGGCGGCCTGCGTCGGCGTCGCCAGATGCTGGGGCGGAAACACCAGCATGAGGAACACGTTCAGCCAGGCTGACGCGGCAATCACCGCAAGACAAAGCCCGAGCGGTGCGGCAAAGCCCAGGCCGTAGGCCACAATCAGCACCGCCGCCGTCTGACCGAACACAGCAAACCAGCGCAGCGCGATGAAGGTGCGAAGCCGGGTGCGCCCCATCGCCGCCGCAACACTGCCCAGCCCCTCGGAGGCCAGAGCCGACAGCGCATCGCCGCGTGCGCTGAGCGGGCGGTCTTCCGGGTTCATGCCGCGGGGCGGGTGGGGAGCGGGCGATGCGTTCATGTGACGGCGGTCCTCAAGAAAAAGCTGGTCTCCCAGTCGCGACGGGTGCGTGTGTCCCATTCTGGCCTCCCGGTCGGGGGCCGGCAGTCTGGCCCTTCACTTTGGACCCCCCCGTCTGGCCCCCCAGTCTGGCCCCCCAGTCTGGCCCCCCAGTCTGGCCCCCCAGTCTGGCCCCCAATTCTGGCCCACCAATTCTGGGGCCGTCCATTCTGGCATGGACCGGGTCAGCGCGGGCTGCGACACCGGAACGCACGTCGAAGGCTCGCCATCACGCGCCATCTCAGCCTATATCGCCGACATGACACTTGCGCCATTGCTTCCTCCGCTTCGCCGCGCCGCCGTGGTTGCCGCGCTGACCGCTACAGCCCTCATGGCCGCCTGCTCGCCCAACGTCGAGAGCGCGGCCGCCCCGGGCGCGTCCTGCAACACGCGCGCCTATGCCGAGATTGGCGGGCCGATCAGCCTGATCAATCAGGACGGCCAGCGAATGACGGAAGCCGACTTCAGCGGCGGTCCCACATTGGTCTATTTCGGCTTCACCTATTGTCCGGACATTTGCCCGATGTCCCTCGTCACCATGCGCCGGGCCATCGACATGCTGCCGGAAGGCGTTGCCGCGCCGCAATCGGTGCTGATCTCCATTGATCCCGAGCGCGACACACCCGAGGCGCTGGCCCGCTATGTTTCATCCGACGCGTTTCCGTCCGGGTTGGTCGGACTGACCGGAACAGACGATGAGATCGCTGCGGCTGCGAAGGTTTTCCGGTCGGGCTACAGCCGCGTCGACGATCCCGGCAGCGCCGCCGAATACACGATGGACCACACCTCCATCATCTATCTGATGGACGAAAACTGGTCGCTGAAAACCTTCTTCACGCACGAAACCGACGCTGCGACCATGTCCACCTGCATGGCGCAGCTCCTGCCGCGCGACTGAGGCTGGCGCAATTCGCTCCGCACGCGATCGAAATTTACCCGTGATCGCCCATTGAGTGCTGGCGCATTGCCAATGCGTCATCTGGCGCTTATCTTGCATTTATTGCAGTGCAACATGCCTGAGGAGACATGAAATGCTCTATAGCCTCGTTGAACTGTCACGGCTCGGCATGACCCCGGTTCGCCTGGCCTCGCGTGCGCTGCGCACGTCGCTGGCCATGCCGGGCAATCCGTTCGCGCAAACGGAGGCCGGCAAGTCGCTGAAGGCTTTCGCGGCCGTCTTCGAGAGCGTCACACGCTATTATGGCAAGCCGGAATGGAATATCGAGGCGACGCGCATCTCCAACCACAACGTGCCGGTCACCCCCGAAATCGCCTGGGCCAGCCCATGGGTCAACCTTGTGCATTTTCGCCGTGACCGGGAGGCGCTGAAGGCCGCTCATGGCGGACGCGCGATGAAGCCCTCGCCGCGTCTCCTCATCGTTGCGCCCCTGTCTGGCCATTACGCGACGCTGCTGCGCGGCACGGTCGAGGCCTTCCTGCCCGATTATGAGGTCTATGTCTCCGACTGGACCGACGCCCGGATGGTGCCGGTCTGGCAGGGTCGCTTCGATCTCGACGATTACATCGACCATGTGCGCCGGATGATCGAGGTCATCGGCGGCGGCGCGAATGTGCTGGCGGTGTGCCAGCCCGGGCCGCCAGTGCTGGCCGCGATTTCCCTGATGTCCGACGATGACAGCCCGGCACTTCCGGCGACGATGACCTTCATGGGCTCGCCCATTGATGCGCGCCAGTCGCCGACCATTCCGAACGTGCTCTCGCAGGAAAAGCCGTTCGAATGGTTTGAGGAGAACATGATCCACACCGTTCCGGCGCCGTATCCGGGCATGCTCCGGCGCGTCTATCCGGGCTTTGTCCAGCTCGCCAGTTTCATGAACATGAACTGGACCAAGCATGTCGATGCGCATTGGGGCTTCTTCAATCATCTCGTCGGCGGCGACGGGGACAATGCCGAAAAGCACCGGGCCTTCTATGACGAATATCTGTCGGTGCTCGACCTGACGTCGGAATTCTACCTTTCGACGATCCTCAAGATCTTTCAGGAGCATCACCTTGCGCGCGGCATCATGCGCCATCGCGGGCGGCTGGTGCGTCCGTCGGAAGTGCGCAAGGTCGCGCTGATGACGGTCGAGGGGGAGAATGACGACATTTCCGGCATTGGCCAGACCCAGGCCGCACACGAACTGTGCAGCGGACTCCCGGACAGCATGAAGGCGGACTATGTCCAGCCGGGCGTTGGCCACTATGGCGTCTTCAACGGCCGCCGCTTCCAGTCGGAGATCGTGCCCCGCGTGAACCAGTTCATCGGGCGCTTCGCCAACACCGATGCCGACGCGGCCGCCGCAGACCGCGCGCCGCTGCACCTGCAACTCGTTTCACGGCGGGTCTGAGCCGCAAACCGGGCTACACCCGACATCGACATCGGGTTTCGCAAAATTTCAGAGGCGACGTCGGGATCGTCTTCCAAGTCCTGGACTACGCAGGCCGGAAGCTGAACGCCGTTTCCGAATTTGGCGAAGAAGATGAGGTGTTGATCCCGGTCGGCACCAAGTTTGCGGTGGTCGAGGTGTCCCCGCCGCTCGTTACGTTGAGGGGCATTCGATGAACGCGGAAATCGAAATCCATCCCGACTGGCAGGGCCTTTCGCCGGATATCCTTGCGCAGTTCAGGCCTCAATTCCTGAAATATGGGAGCGAGGAACATTTTTACCGGCAGCGGCAAGGTCAGGATTACACGTTCGCGGAGCACACGGCGTTCCTGTTCAAAGCCTACATGCCGGGTGAAGTGCTCAAAGTAAAAGAGCTTGAGCGCCGCACTGTCGAGCAGGGTCCGAAATACGAAGCCGAGCAGAATTATGTCCCGTTCAGGGTGGTGAAAGATTGAAGTTTTGCGGCACGCCGCAATTGAGCGCCTCGGCCCGGGTGGCCGGGGTATTTTTGTAACCAGACCCGCCCGGCGCGGGAAGGAAATCACAATCACCGACGATGCAAACTGACCGGGCTTGGGGCCAAACTGGAGCAGGTCACACCAGAACGGGCCAGACCAGAACGGGCCAACCCGAAACAGGACAGCAAAACGCCCGCCAGAGGAAACTGGCGGGCGTTTCATTTCATCAGGCTTGCGCCCGCGAATTACTTCGCGGTGGCCGTCAGGCCGAGCGCGTCCTTGGTGATCTGTTCCGGCGCGGTGAAGGTCTGCGCGGTGATCGGGGCTTTCGGGCTGAGCGAGATGGTCAGCGTGCCCGGCTTCTTGATGAAGTTCGAGACGGCGGTGGCCATTTCAGTCGCCACGGCCGGGTCTATGCCCGACTGCGCCGCCATCATCGGAGCCATGGCCGACATCGCCACGATCTGATTGCGCATTGCTTCGGGGTCTTCACCCGACTGCGTCGCGGCCAGGTTGAGCACGCGGTCGACGATGGAGTCGTCCTTGAGCGTGAACTGGAGGTTGAACAGCGACAGCTTGGACAGGGCCTCCATCATGGCTTCCGGATCGCCATCCATGCTTTCGCCGGTCGCCGCCAGCACCTGCATCGCGTCGCCGTAGGACTTCAGGCCGCCAAACTTGCCCGTGAAGTCGATCGTGAAGCCGTCCTTCAGGGTGAAGGTGGACTTTTCGTAGGTCGCGGTGTCGTTCGCCGGGTCGAAGGTCACAAGGCCCTCACCGGAGAATTCCAGCTTCTCATAGCCGAGCATGCCGAGACCGCCGGCCAGTTCAGCGCCCCATGAGCCGCCGTTCGGATCGGCAGCAAGCGTCGCGGAATAAGGCGCGGTCACGTAGCGGGTCGGTTTTCCGGCGTCGTTGCGTGTGACCGCAGCGGCAAGCGACGGCATTTCGAAGGTCACGCCCTCACCGGCGAAAGAGACCTTTTCGACCACGAGCGTGTCGAAGCCCGGATCGGTCGGGTCGGCATAGAGGGAGGAGGCCATCAGATTCTCGAAGGACTCGCCTTCCATGCCGCTTTCAAAGCCGCTGACGAAGGCATCGACCAGCATCTTGTTGCCGCCCTGGATGGAAAAGTCGCCGACCGAGAAGACAACGCGTTCATCTGCGTCGCCATTGTAGGCGTCGAAGCTGATGTCGCTGAGCTGGAACAGGCCGACCTTGTCGCGCGAATAGCCGAGGATTTTGATGTCGCCGAAATTGGCGGTGACGTCTTCAGAACCTTCGTCCAGTTTGAAATTGAGGCCGCTGAGGGTGGCCGCATCGAAGGTCAGCGCCGACGCATCCGGGAAGGCGTTCGGCGTTTCCGAACCGAGGAGGCTGGCAACGAAGGCGGCCAGTTCCGGCGACGGGTTCATCAGCTCGATCTTGGCGATGGAAAGCGCGCCGCTTTCTGCATCTTCCGGCGCCGGAACGATGGTGATGTCCGACATCGTCATGCGGGCGAAGTTCGCGCCGGCGTCGGTCACGTCGAGACCTTCGAAGTCAAGCTTGCCGATGTTCAGGCTGGCATCATCCTCGATCATCACGACGACGTTCGAATAGCTGGCCTTGGCGCCATCAACACTGCTGTCGGCGTAGCTGAGACGGCCTGAGCCACCGTCAGCGAGCGACATCATGCCCAGAGCGTCGCCGGCTTTGGCCGCATCGCCCTTGCGCAGCTCGATCTTGTCGAGCTGGACTTCGGCCTGCTTGGTGATTTGCGCCGGCGAGGCGTCAACTTCGGTGCTGTCTTTCTTGCCACCGCAGGCCGCCAGAAGGGCACCGGCAGCCACTGCACCCAGTAGCCAGGATTTACGCATACGTTCGATCATTGCTATGTTCCCCTTATCAGATGGCTATTCAGCCCGTGAAACGATTCGGCGTCTCAAAACCAGACGGTGTTTATCATGAAAAACGATAAATTCCACCGCTTTCTTGTCCATGACAGCCAAGGTGGACAAATAGGGGTCAAGATTGTGGTCAATTCAAGGTCGCGGCGGATCATCCTGCGCCTCGATGCCGCTGCGATGGAGGGTATTCTGGTTCTCCCGCGTCTGGCGAACCTGCCGGAGGGCCGGGCCTTTGCGGCCGAGCGGGCCGACTGGCTGTCGCTTCGCCTTGCGGGAATGCCGCAGGCCATCCCTTTCAGGCCCGGCGCGATGATACCGTTTCGCGGACAACCGACGCGGCTGTCGCTGAGCGGGGCGGGCAGGACGCCATCGCTGGTTCCTGGCGAGATTACCGGCGAGATTTCTGGCGGGAGCGGGCCGATGCTGTGCGCGCCCGGTGATGAGGCGGGGTTTGAGCGCAGGGTGCGCCGCTTCATCCGCCGGGAAGCGC
>JBGSUF010000341.1:0-8671 GCA_041736285.1 Hyphomonadaceae bacterium
GCTGGAGCGCCATCTGCAGCCGGAACTGGCCGCGTTCGAGGACGGCCGGGACAGCGACCTGCATCAGCGGACCGTTCAGGCCGTCGAGCGGCCGCTGATTGCCATGGCGCTGAGACTGACACAGGGCAACAAGCTGCGGGCGGCGGCGCTGTTGGGCATGAACCGCAACACACTGCGCGCGCGCATCCGGGCGCTCGGCCTTGATGACAATGAGGACGCCGAGGCAGATTCGCCAGACGCTTGAAGGCTGACGCGGATTCGTCCGGCACGTGACGCCTCACGCATGAGCGACTCGCGGGCGAAGGCCGGTGCGGTTTCTGACGCGGCGCAGATAAAGGCTGGAATATCAACCAACACTGGCCTGTTGCGTCGCTGCATCACATGTTGCAATATAGCGACAGGGCAGGGGCCTGCGGTTAGAGTGTTCATTGTCGATAGACGTCCGACTTCCGGCTTTCAAGGCGTCGGCCTTGTTCCAGTCCGTCTTTATCCTGGCGACGGTGCTGGCGCTTTTCACGACGTTTTTTGCGATTTCGGGCATAGGCCCGATCGACCAGTCCAGCCGTGTCATGATCTGGCTGCTCGGGGCGAATGCGTTTCTGATCCTGCTGCTCGGCATCCTTGTGGTGCGCCGTTACAACTCCTTGTCGGACGGGCGACTTGTGCAGGGCGGCGGAAGGCTGGCCAAGCGCTTCGTGATGCTGTCCAGCCTCGCGGCGGTGTTGCCGGCGGCGCTGGTGGCGGGTTTCCTGGGGCTGTCGGTCGCTCGGGGGCTGGACTATTGGTTCAGCGACACGGTGCGCACGACGGTCGAGGAGACCAGCGAGATCGCGCGCGAGAATGTCGACAACCTCATCGCGGACGTCGAAACGGTGGTGCGCACGCTGGCCTTCGATCTCAACCGCGAGGGCGCGCAGGCCGCGATCACGGCGTCGCCCCAGGACTATCGCAGCTATCTGCAGCAGCAGGCGCTGATCCGGGGCTTTGACGCGATTGATGTGGTCAATTCGGGCGGCCAGTTGCTGGCAACGTCGCGGCCCTCGACGCGGATGTTCTTTCCGCCGGTGGTGGACGATTATGCCGAGGCGGAGGCCGGGGCGGTCGCGATCGGCCTTTACCCGTCCGGTCAGCTGCGCGCGCTCTTCCGGCTGGAGGCGTATGACGATGCCTACGTCTATATTCTGGTCGACAGCTTTTCGCCGAGCGTCCTCGACAGGCTGCGCCGGGCCGAGGCGGCCATCACCGATTATCGCACGATCCAGTCGCGCTCGGGACGGATCGGCTTCATCTTCGCCATTGGCTATGCGGAGGTTGCGGTGCTCGTGCTGCTGTTGTCGATCCGGCTGGGTCTTGAGGCTGCGGGGCAGGTCACCCAGCCCATCGGACGGCTCGCCGCGGCCGCAGCGCAGGTGCGCGAGGGCGACCTGAATGTTCGCCTGCCGCTGCCGACGACCGAGAACGAGATCACGACGCTGACGCGCGGCTTCAACGAAATGACGCAGCGCCTGCAGGTGCAGCGATCCGAGATCGAGGCGGCGCGACAGGAGACCGAGGACAGGCGCGCTTTCCTTGCGGCCGTCTTGTCGGACGTCAATGCCGGGGTCATCCGGACCGACGATCAGCTCAATATCACCATCGCGAACCCGGCGGCGATGGAATTGCTCGGGCATGAAGGCGAGGTCACGGGGCTGGCGCTGTCGGAACTGGTGCCGGAGTTTGTCGAGAGCGCGCAACGCGCGATGCGCGAACAGGCCTCCAGCGATGTGTCGGTGGACCTGATCCGGCAGGGCGTGATGCGGTATTTCCGGGTCAAGACTTCGCCGGACCGCACGGGCGGCTGCGTGCTGACATTCGATGACACAACGCGCCTCGTCTCGGCGCAACGGCAGATGGCGTGGCGGGATGTTGCGCGGCGGATCGCACATGAAATCCGCAACCCGCTGACGCCAATCCAGCTTTCGGCCGAACGGCTGCAGCGCAGATATCGCTCGCTCGCCCCGGCGGATGACGAAACCTTCGACAAATGCACCGAGACCATCCTGCGCCAGGTCGGCGACATCGGGCGGATGGTGGAGGAGTTCTCCAATTTCGCCCGCATGCCCAAGCCAAGCTTTGAAGTGTTCGACCTTGGCCCGCTGCTCGACGCCATCGCTTATTCCCAGCGCATGGTGTCGCCGGACTCCGAGGTGAATGTGATGCGACCGGACAAGCCGGTCCTGATCCGGGGCGACGAACGACTGCTCGGGCAGGCCATCACCAACATCGTGAAGAATGCGGCAGAAGCCATCGCACGCCGCCCGGAGACCGATGATTTTGCCGGCAAGCTCGACATTTCTCTCGACCGGCGCGCGGGGGAATTGGTGCTGGCGGTGGAAGACAACGGTCCGGGCTTCCCGGAGACGGACCGCGCCAAGCTGCTGGAGCCTTATGTTACCAACCGTGAGGGCGGAACCGGCCTTGGCCTTGCCATCGTCGCCCGCATCATCATGGACCATGGCGGCGTTCTGGCACTGAAGAATCGCGCTGACCGCCGCCGCGGCGCGCGCGTCGAGATTTCCATGCCGACCGAGAGCCTGGCGGCTCCGGAATATGGTGAAAGACACAACTTGCCGGCTGGGGCCGTGCAATCTGAGGAGAGCGTATAGTGGCCAGAGACATTCTGATTGTTGACGACGAACCGGACATCCGCGAAGGCATCTCCGGCGTGCTGGAGGATGAGGGCTATCAGGTCCGCACCGCGGCCACGGCCGAACAGGCGCTGGCCTCGGTGCAGAGCCGGACGCCCAGTCTTGTGGTGCTGGACGTGTGGCTGGAAGGCAGCGACATGGACGGTTTGTCGCTGCTGAAATACCTCAAGTCGATCGACCCGCTGCTGCCGGTCATCGTCATCAGCGGGCATGGCAATGTCGAAACGGCCGTCGCCGCGATCCGGCGCGGGGCCTACGACTTCCTTGAAAAGCCGTTCAAGTCCGACAAGCTGCTGCTGCTGGTCGAGCGGGCCATTGAGGCGGCCGAACTCAAGCGGGAGAACACCGACTTGCGTTCGCGGGCACCGCTTGCAGACTCATGGGTCGGTTCCTCGGGCGCGGCGCAGGCCGTCCGGATGGCCGTGGAGAAGATCGCGCCGACCAATTCACGCGTCCTGATCCGGGGACCGGCCGGGGCGGGCAAGGAACTGGCGGCGCGCCTGATCCATCTGCGATCGGCGCGTGCGCGGGGGCAGTTCGTCGTGGTCAACGCGGCGACCATTGCACCCGAGCGGATGGAGCATGTGCTGTTCGGCGAGGAAGACAATGACGGCCGCGTGGTGTCGGTCGGTCTGTTTGAGCGCGCCCATAACGGCACGCTGCTGCTGGACGAGGTGGCGGACATGCCGCCGGGCACGCAGAGCAAGATCCTTCGCACGCTGACCGATCAGCGCTTTCAGCGGTTACGCGGACGCAGTGACGTCAGCGTGGATGTGCGGGTGATCTCTTCGACAACCCGTGACATTGAGAGCGAGATTGCCGCAGGACGCTTCCGCGAAGACCTTTACTATCGTCTCAACGTTGTGCCGCTCAACATTCCGCCACTGGCTGACCGGCGCGAGGACATTCCCGATCTCGTGGAGTATTTCACGTCGCTGATTGCCGGTTCCTCCGGTCTGGCGCTGCGCCAGTTTGCACCCGATGCCATGGCGTTGCTGCAGTCGATGGACTGGCCGGGCAATGTCCGCCAGTTGCGCAACATGGTGGAACGTATCCTGATCCTCTCCCCCGGAGATGTTGCCGGGCCGATCACCTGCGAGGAATTGCCGCGAGACGGGACGGGTGGCGGATCGTGGGAGACAGCCTCCGCCAGCCTTGTCGGGCTGACCTTGCGTGACGCGCGCGAGAAGTTCGAACGCGAGTATCTTTCCCTGCAGATTACCCGCTTTGGGGGAAACATATCCCGCACAGCGGAGTTCATCGGTATGGAGCGGTCGGCCCTTCACCGAAAATTGAAGGCTCTGGGCGTAACCTCCGCGACCATTCGCTGAAACTGGAATTGATATGAAAGTCCTGATCTGCGGTGCCGGGCGTGTTGGCCAGGGCATTGCACGCCGTCTTTCGCGGGAGAAATATCAAGTTACCATCCTCGATGAGGATGCCTCACTCGTCGAGAGGGTGTCGACGGAACTCGACGTTGTCGGGGTTGTCGGGCATGCCGCGCACCCGGACGTGCTTGAGCAGGCCAAACTGGATGAGTGCGAAATGATCGTCGCCGTCACTCATTCCGACGAAATCAACATGATGGTCTGCAAGATTGCGAGCCTGTTGTTCAATACGCCGAACAAGGTCGCGCGGATTCGCTCGCCGGCCTATCTCGACAAGTCATTCAGCCGGCTGATTTCCCGCGACGGGATGGCGATTGACGTGGTGATCTCCCCGGAGCTTGAGATCGGCAATTCGATCCTGCAACGCTTCGAGACGCCCGGCGCGATTCTCAGCGCCAGTTTCGGACAGGGAAAGCTGCGCCTGCTCGGGCTGGACCTTGGCCCGACGAGCCCGCTTCTCGACACCGCCATTGATCAGTTGCCGAGCCTTTTTCCAAGCCTCGATGCGCGCGTGGTCGGCGTCGGCCGTGGTGAGCGGCTGTTTGCGCCGGGGCGCAGTGACAGGCTCCAGGTCGGGGACCGGGCGTATCTCGTGGTGCGGACCGAACATGCCAAGCGGCTGATCGATGTGTTCGCCGACGAGACCGAGGCGACGCGCAATGTCGTCATCATCGGCGGCGGCAATATTGGTCGCCACATCGCCAGCCGCCTTGAAAAGCAGCCAAACATCCGCCTGCGCATCATCGAGCCTGACCCTGAGAGGGCCGAACAGGCCTCAGAGGTCTTGCGCCGGGCTATCGTGATCCAGGGTGATGGACTCGATCCCAACATACTGACGGAGGCGGGGGCGGAAGTTGCGCACTTCTCCATCGCCGTGACCAATGACGACAAGGTCAACCTTCTGGTTTCGACGCTTGCGAAGAATCTCGGCACGCGGCGCACGATTGCGCTGGTCAACAGTCCGATCCTGGCGGCGCTGAGCCGGGACATGAAGGTTGATGTGATGCTGGACCCGCGCGCGCTGACGGTTTCGCAGGTGCTGCTGCGGCTGCGCAAGGGGCGTTTCGTGTCGTTGCAGTCGCTGGAAGATGGTGAGGCCGAGGTCGTCGAAGGGGTGGTGTATGAGGCGTCGCGGCTGCGCGATATGCAGCTTACGCTCGGGTCGCTGCCGGATGGAATCGTGGTCGGGGCGGTGTATCGCGATGGTGAGGTGATCTTCCCGGACGACGCCTTCCGCCTGAAGCCGGGTGACCATGTCATCACCTTTGCCGAACAGGACAAGACCGACACGGTGGAGCGGTTCTTCCGGGTCAATCCGGATTATTTCTGATGAGCGCGCCGTGAACCATTCGGCGGTCCTGCGGCTTCTGGCCTTTGGTGTTGCGGTGACGGGGCTGTGCGCGGCCATCCCCCTCGCCGCGGCGCTGGTCTATGGCGATTATGCGCAGGCGCTCGGCTATGGCGTGTCGATGTTCATCGGCATCGTGCCGTCGACGCTGATCCTCGTGCTGGTGCCGCGCTCGCGGAGGCGGACAGCCGCGCGCGACCTTCTGGCCGTGGTCATCGGCTGGTGGCTGATTGCGCCGCTGATCGCCATGCCGGGCTTCCTGGCGGGTGTCGGCAACAGCTCGATGCTGCGCGCATGGTTTGATGCCACGTCCTGCCTGACGACCACGGGGACAGCCGTTTCGACCGGAACGGTGATTCCGCCGACGCAGCTTGTCTGGCGGGGGGTGCTTCATCTGCTCGGGGCGATTGTGACGCTGGCGGCGGCGCTTGCCGTTCTGCCGGCGCTGAACCTTGGCGGGGCGGGCATGCATCGCAGCCGCCTGTTCAGCGGGACCGAGGACGGGCTGGTTCCGGCGTTCATCCGTGCGCTGCGCGTTTCGGCGATGGCGCTGGTCATTCTGTGGATTCTGGTGTCGGCCGGTTTCATCCTTTCCGGGCTGAAGCCGGGACGCGGGTTCACGTTGGCGATGAGTGTCATCACCACCGGGCTGGTCGATCCGGTTCAGGACCTGGCGGCGCCGCGCGCGCCGCTTGCACAGCTGGTCGGCGTGCTGGGGCTGATGATCTCCGCCTTCAGCATCACGCTGGTGCTCGGCTTCCGGGGTTGGCCGATGAAGCTCCTGCGCAACAGCGAGGCGATGATGATCGTGGCTCTGGTGTTGCTTGTCGGCGTGCTGGTGAGCTGGCTCGGGGGCACGCCGATCAGCACGGAGGGGTTTGCCTGGGCCGCCTCCCACATTGCAACGTCCGGCGTGATGACGCAGCCTATGTCGGCGGGGCTTGGCGAGCAGGCGGTGATGCTCGCCGCCGTGCTGACATTCATCGGTGGTTCGGCCTTGTCGACGGCGGGCGGGATCAAGATGGCGCGCGTGCTCATCCTTTCGGAGCGTTCGCGCCTGGAATTCTCGCGTCTCGGGTTTCAGAACTCGGTCAACCCTTTCATCTATCGCGGGCAGGCGCGCTCGGACACGACCATTGTCGGGATCTGGGTGTATCTGGTGTGCTACATTGTGTGCGTGATGGTGCTGGCGCTCGCGCTTTCCCTGCCAGCGCAGAACTTCGAGATGGCCCTGGTGTCGGCCATCGGGCTGATCTGCAATGCCGGCCACCTTGTCACGCCTGATCTTGCCAATACGCAGATGCCGCTCGCCGGGCTGGGGATGGTGCTGGGACGGGTGGAGGTGCTTGCGCTTCTGGCGATCTGTCGCCCGAGTTTCTGGCGCATTTGACGCCGCGGCGACGTGTTGCCATGTCAATCGCGCGCGTCGTCTTGCGCTCGCCGGGTAATCGCTTTAACGCCTAGATTGCGGAGCCAATAAAGGACAACAGCGATGTCAGCTGACAAAAAACAGAATCTCCAAGACACGTTCCTCAATGCCGTGCGCAAGTCGAAAACGCCGCTCACCATCTTCCTTGTGAACGGTGTGAAGCTTCAGGGTCAGGTGACCTGGTTTGACAACTTCTGCGTTCTGCTGCGTGGTGACGGACGTCCGCCGCAACTTGTGTACAAACACGCGATCTCGACGGTCGCCCCCATGGATCATGTCCAGCTTTTTGATGCTGAAAATGCAGACTGAACGGCACGCCCTTGGCGTCTGAACCCATCATCCACGAACCGGCGCCGGAACGTGCCGGAACGGTCATCCCGCATTTCGAATCGTATGACCGGCCGGGCGAGATGCGCCTCGCGGAGACAGCGGGGCTTGTCAATGCGCTGGGCTGCGAGAGCGCTTTCGTGCGCCCCGAACGCATCCGTGCGGCGTCGGCGTCGCACCTGCTCACTGGCGGTGTTCGCCAACGGCTGAAGGAAGACCTTGAGGCCGCCGCGTGCACGATCTGCATCGTCGATGGCACGCTGACGCCGGTCCAGCAGCGCAACCTCGAACGCGACCTTGGCGTGAAGGTCATTGACCGGACAGGACTGATTCTCGAAATCTTCGGCCTGCGTGCGCGGACGCGGGAAGGCCGCCTGCAGGTGGAACTGGCCCGAATTCTCTATGAGCGCAGCCGCCTCGTGCGGACATGGACCCACCTTGAACGCCAGCGCGGCGGTGCGGGCTTCCTCTCCGGTCCCGGCGAAACCCAGCTTGAAGCTGACAGGCGGATGCTGGACACGACGATCCGGCGCCTGCGTGAGGCGCTCGAAGAGGTGCGCAAGACCCGTCAACTCCAGCGCGCCGGTCGCCGCAAGCGGGAAACGCCGATGATCGCCCTCGTGGGCTATACCAATTCCGGCAAGTCGACCCTGTTCAACCGGCTGACAGGGGCCGATGTCCTCGCCAAGGACATGCCGTTCGCGACGCTTGATCCGACGATTCGGGGGTTTGAGCTGCCGAGTGGGCGGGAAGCGGCCTTCGTCGATACGGTCGGTTTCATCACCGACCTGCCGGTTCACCTTGTCGAGAGCTTTCAGGCGACGCTGGAGGAGGTCATGGAAGCTGACCTGCTGGTGCATGTCCGCGATCGCTCGACGCCCGAGGATGGCGCACAGAAGGCGGACGTGATGGATGTGCTGGCCCGCCTCGAAAAACAGTCCGGGCAGACGCTGCCGCCCATCATCGAAGCGTGGAACAAGGCTGACCGGATGGACGCTGATTCGCATGCGGCGCTGGCGCTGGCGGCGCAGGCCTCCGAGACGCAGGCGGTGCTGATATCGGCGCTGACCGGCGAGGGCATGGAAGAGTTTCTGCAACGGGTCGAATGGGCTTTGTCACGCTCGGCGACGCGGTATTTCGTCCAGATCAGCCATGCCGAGGGCGAGGCGAGGGCCTGGCTGCACGCCCACGCCGAAGTGGTCGGCGAAACGGTGTCGGATTCTGGCCTGCCGCAACTGACCGTCCGGATGGATGATGAAATGGCGGGGCGCTTCCGGGCACGCTATTCGAACATCGCCCTGGACTGAGCGGGTCTGGTATCCGGGCCGGTGTGGCATCCCAGCCGGTGTGGCATCCCGCTTCACTTGCACGAGCGCTCGTCGGCTTTCACGTCGTTCCAGAGCCCGTCCTGCGCCGCCAGGCTGAGGCTGGCAAAGTCTTCGCCGCGGGCGCGCGCAAGCGCCTCCATGGCCCGGAAGCGGCGCTCGAACTT
>JBGSUF010000399.1:0-2338 GCA_041736285.1 Hyphomonadaceae bacterium
CCGCGCCGCCGAGCGCCTGCTCGAAGCCGGGGCCGAGGCTGCGCTCGTCAAGGGCGGCCACCTTCAGGGCGAGACGCTGACCGACGTGCTGCAGACCCGTCAGGGCGAATGGTTGTTTGAAAACCCGCGCATCGAGACGAACTCCACCCATGGCACCGGCTGCACCCTCGCCTCCGCCATCGCCGCCGGGCTGTCACTCGGAAAGCCGCTCCCACAGGCCGTAGAGGACGCCATCGCCTACCTGCAGGGCGCCATCACCCACGCCCGCCCCTTCGGCAAGGGCAATGGTCCCGTCAACCATGGCTGGGACAGCATCGCCGGCCGCCAGGCCACACGGTCCTGATCCCGCCCCTGATCCGGCCGGGAAACGGCGCCGCCCCCGCGCGCCGTCGGTTAGCCTAGCGTCCCGCTGATACCGAGATCGCGAACAGCAACACGACCAGCGCGCCCAGCAAGAGCCGCATCATTGTCCCGGTGCCAGCGTCGGTTGAGCGAAAATCAGGTTCATATTCCTTGTTCATCTGCGTCATCCCCTTTTGCCGTTTTGCCAGAATGTCCCGGGCAGTCTGAACACTGGCCGCAACGACACATTCATTCTCCGTTAACAAATGAACGCCGCGCCGGAGCGTTTCCGGCCATTCGCCGCGCACCAAATTTCAACAAGCGTTGAATTTGGCCCGGCAACCCCTTGCGAGGCGGCCCGTCCTCTTCCATGAATGGGGCCAGCGAAAAGCCGCGATACGGGAGGTCAGATGACCCATACAACATCCACTCACGCCTATCGTGACGAGCATCAGTCCTACAAGGCGACGCTCATTCACCCCGGCACCGTGCGCCCGCCCGTTGTCCTCGTCTGCCATGCGTGGGGCGGCCAGACCGATTACGAGCTCGACGCCGCGCGTCGGCTTGCCGACATGGGCTTTGCCGGGCTCGCCATCGACGTTTACGGCGAGGGCCGCACCGGCGAGACGACGCAGGAATGCTCCGCCCTGATGAGCCCCCTCGTGGAAGACCGCGCCGAGCTTCAGTCCCGCCTCGCCGCAGCGTTGAAATTCGCCGCCACGCTGGACAATGTCAGCCCCGGCCGGATGGCCGCCATCGGCTTCTGTTTCGGCGGGCTGTGCGCCCTCGACATGGCCCGCATGGGCGCAGACCTTCGCGGCGTGGTGTCCCTCCACGGGCTTTTCACTCCACCCGCAAACCTCAGGGGCAGCCGCATCCGGGCCAGCGTCCTCGCCCTTCATGGCTGGGAAGATCCGATGGCCACGCCGGATCAGGCCGTCGAATTTGCCCGCGAGATGACCGGCGCGGGGGCTGACTGGCAACTCATCGCCTATGGCGCGACCATGCACGCATGGACCAATCCGAAGGCCGACATGCCGGAGAATGGCATGTTGTTCAATCCGGTGAACCGCGACCGCGCCTTTGCGTCCGCGCACACCTTCCTCGCCGAGGTGCTCGCCTGACACCCGCCTCAACCAGGGCGCGGCTCAGCAGAATCTCGGCTCAATAGAAACAGGCGGGCCTGAAACCGACGGGTCCGACACATCACGGGAACGAAAACGCCATGGCCAACAAGATTTACCCGACCGCCGCCGCCGCGCTGGACGGAGTGCTGTTTGACGGGATGACCGTCGCATCCGGCGGCTTTGGCCTGTGCGGTATCCCCGAGCTTTGCATCGCGGCCATAAGGGACGCCGGCACGCGCGACATGACCTTCTATTCCAACAATGCCGGCGTCGATGATTTCGGCATCGGCATCCTGCTGCACACGCGGCAGGTGAAGAAGATGTGCTCTTCCTATGTTGGCGAGAATGCCGAATTCATGCGGCAATATCTCTCCGGCGAACTGGAACTGGAATTCAACCCGCAGGGCACGCTGGCCGAGCGGATGCGCGCGGGCGGGGCTGGCATTCCGGGCTTCTATACAAAGACCGGCGTCGGCACCGTCATCGCCGAGGGCAAGGAACACAAGGACTTTGACGGCCAGACCTACATCCTCGAAACGGGCATCGTCGCCGACCTCGCCATCGTCAAGGCATGGAAGGCCGACACCACGGGCAATGCTATCTTCCGCAAGACCGCGCGCAACTTCAACCAGCCCGCCGCCACCTGCGGCAAGATCTGCGTGCTGGAAGTCGAAGAAATTGTCCAGCCGGGCGAGCTTGACTCAAACGCCATCCACCTGCCCGGTATATACGTCCACCGCATCGTGCAGGGCACGCATGAAAAACGCATCGAGCAGCGGACGGTGAGGGAGCGGACGTGACTGAATGACCGTCCCCGCACATCCCAAGATCTACCACATCGTGCATGTGGACAATCTGCCCTCCATCGT
>JBGSUF010000074.1:0-8384 GCA_041736285.1 Hyphomonadaceae bacterium
GCCCAGCCGTCGCCAATCGCGCCGATCTCGACCGCCAGCCTGTGCGCTGCTGCCAGCACCGCCGCGCCGTCATCCCGGCACACTGCCCCCTCGCCGACGATCACCATCGGACGCTTTGCATCCTTGAGCGCGCGCGCGAAATCACTGCCCTGCGAAAGCAGACCATCAATCGCCTGCGGACCGTCGCCGAGGCGGGTATGGTCATAGCTCAGGTCAATCTCCGGCCCGATCACCCCGACGTCGAGATTGTTCCAGAGCCATGCCTTGCGGATGCGGGCATTCCACACCGGCGCCTCAAGGCGCGGATTGGTGCCGATCAGCACCAGCACATCCGCCTCCTCAACCCCCATCAGCGTCGGGTTTAGGATGTAGTGCTCGCGCACGCCGCTGGTGCCATACTGTGCGCCCGCAGGACGGCAGTCGGTCGAGGCGACACCCAGAGACCGCAGCATGTCCAGCGCGGCCTTCGCCTGTTCCACCTCGATCAGGTCGCCGGCAATCGCCGCAACCTTCCCCGCATCCCCGCCGAGCCGCGCGCAGACCGCGTTCAGCGCTTCGCTCCACGTTGCCTTTTTCAGGCGGCCGTCCTCGCCGCGAACATAAGGCGTGTCGAGACGCTGGCGTGACAGCCCGTCCCAGATGAACCGGGTCTTGTCGGAAATCCACTCCTCGTTGATCTCTTCATTGACCACCGGCAGGATACGCATCACGCCCGGCCCGCGCGCATCGACACGGATCGCCGCGCCCATCGCATCCATCACGTCGATCGTCTCGGTCTTGCGCAATTCCCAAGGCCGCGCATTGAACGCATAGGGCCGCGAGGTCAGCGCGCCGACCGGGCACAGGTCAATGACATTGCCCGAGAGTTCCGACGTCAGCGATTTCTCCAGATAGGTCGTGATCTCGGCGTCTTCACCGCGCGAGATCATGCCCAGTTCCTCCACGCCCGCGACCTCTGCGGCGAAGCGCACGCAGCGCGTGCACTGGATGCAACGCGTCATGAACGTCTTGACCAGCGGGCCCATATACTTGTCTTCGACTGCGCGCTTGTTCAGATCGTAGCGCGAGCCGGAGCGGCCATAGGCCACCGCCTGGTCCTGCAGGTCGCATTCCCCGCCCTGATCGCAGATCGGGCAGTCGAGCGGGTGGTTGATCAGCAGGAATTCCATCACCCCTTCGCGCGCCTTGCGGGCGTAGGGGCTTTGCGTGCGCACGACCGGCGCCGAGCCATCGCGATTGGGGCGCATGTCGCCCACGGTCTGTGCGCAGCTCGCAATCGGCTTGGGCGCGCCTTCCCACTCGACAAGGCACATGCGGCAATTGCCAGCCACCGACAGCCGCTCATGATAGCAAAACCGCGGAATCTCCGCCCCCGCCGCCTCGCAAGCCTGCATCAGCGTGTAGTGCCGGGGAACTTCGATATCCTGGCCGTCAATGTTCAGCTTGAATGTGTTGTCAGCCATTTCGCTCTACTCCGCCGCCACGGCCGCGCCCGGCACATGCGGGCGGGCGATGCGATATTGCGTGATCCGCTCTTCAATCTCGTGCCGGAAATGCCGGATCAGACCCTGCACCGGCCAGGCCGCCGCATCGCCGAGCGCGCAGATCGTGTGGCCCTCCACCTGTCCGGCCACGTCCAGCAGGAGGTCGATCTCCTTCATCTCCGCCTCGCCCGTCGCCATCCGCTTCAGCACGCGCCACATCCAGCCTGTGCCCTCGCGGCATGGCGTGCACTGGCCGCAGCTCTCATGCTTGTAGAAATAGCTGATCCGCGCGATCGCCTTGATCAGGTCGGTAGACTTGTCCATCACGATCACCGCCGCCGTGCCGAGGCCCGATTTCAGGTCGCGCAGCGTGTCGAAATCCATGAAGGCATCGGCGATCTGTTCGGCCGGCACCATCGGCACCGACGATCCGCCGGGGATGACCGCCTTGAGATTGTCCCAGCCGCCGCGAATGCCCCCGCAATGTGTGTCGATCAGTTCGCGAAAGGTGATACCCATCGCCTCCTCGACATTGCACGGCCGGTTCACATGGCCGGAAATGCAAAAGAGCTTCGTGCCGACATTGTTCGGCCGTCCGATCCCGGCAAACCATGACGCCCCGCGACGGAGGATTTCCCCCGCCACCGCGATGCTCTCGACATTGTTCACCGTGGTCGGGCAGCCATAAAGCCCCGCATTGGCCGGGAAGGGCGGCTTCATGCGCGGCTGGCCCTTCTTGCCCTCAAGGCTTTCGAGCAGCGCCGTCTCCTCGCCGCAAATATACGCCCCCGCGCCGTGATGGACGTAGAGGTCGAAATCCCAGCCGTGAAGGTTGTTCTCGCCGATCAGCCGGGCCTCATAGGCCTCCTTGACCGCCGCCTCCAGCGCCTCGCGCTCGGCAATATATTCGCCGCGGATATAGACATAGCACTTGTGCGCCTTCATCGCGAAGGAGGCGATCAGGCAGCCCTCGATCAGAAGGTGCGGGTCATGGCGCATGATCTCCCGGTCCTTGCAGGTGCCCGGCTCGGATTCATCGGCATTGACCACGAGATAATGCGGCCGGTCGCGCACTTCCTTCGGCATGAAGCTCCACTTCAACCCCGTCGGAAAGCCCGCCCCGCCGCGCCCGCGAAGCCCTGATGCCTTCATCTGGTCAACGATCCAGTCGCCGCCGAGATCAAGGAGATCCTTCGTCGAGTTCCACGCCCCGCGGCGCTTGGCAGCCTCCAGCCCCGGCGAGTGAATGCCGTAAAGGTTGGTGAAGATACGATCTTTGTCCTGCAACATCTGCCTACCTCTGCGTTCGCACGAGTTTGATGATGGCCGGGATGAGAAAGCCCGATCCGAGAAGCACGCCAGCCGCAATCCACATCGCGCTGCCCGTCAGGAGCCACAGGCAGATTCCCGCGAGCACGGCGGCCAGATCCATGGCCGCTCCCATCAGCAATGCCCGTTTCACGTCGACATCGAGGCGTTTCAAGCGTCCTCTCCCCGGCTGGAACCAACGTCCCCGCGATCAACCCGCTTTGAGAACTCCGTCTCCCCGCCATCTGCGAGCAGACCGGCCTGCGCAATCCATTCCTCGCGGGCAACGCGTCCCCGGAAGCTCAGATAACCGTCGACCCACATCTCATTTTCCGGCGTCCACGCGGCAATCTGCGCAAACGTGTAAATGCCGAGCGCATTCAGCGTCTGCTCGATCTTCGGACCGATGCCGCTGATCCGCTTGAGGTCATCCTGCACGCCAGGCGCGAGATTCTCCGAACTGGCCGGGCGCTCCCCGGCCAGATCAGCCCCGACAGCTCCAACGGCCTCGACATCGCCATCAGCTTGCGCAGGCTCTGCGCCATCCTTGATGGCCTCATTGGCGGCCGCGACGGCTTCCTCGGCCGGCTTGGCCTCCCGCGCAGTGTTCGTCGGGGCGGCCCGCTCGGGCGATCCGGCGGCCTCAGCCTGTAGCGCATCACCCTCGCGCTGCGGCGCGTTCGGGATTTGCGACAGCTTGCGCGCGCGTGACCCGTCAAAGAGCGTCTCGTCGGTCAGGCTCGTCAGGCCGCCCTGCGGCGCAGAGTTGATGCGGTCCGCAAACGTGCCGGGCGCCACCTCAACGCCGTTCGTGAGCCTCTCCAGAATGTCGGCGAGGATCTCCGGCGTCAGGTCTTCGTAATAGTCGTCATTGATCTGCACCATCGGCGCATTGACGCACGCGCCAAGACACTCGACCTCCTGCCAGGACAGCCGGCCATCATCGGTGACCTGCATCTTCGCGCCGATCTTCTTCTCGCAGACCTTCTTCAGCTCATTCGCGCCGCGCAGCATGCAGGGCGTTGTCCCGCACAGCTGGACATGATGACGACCGACCGGCTGGAGCTGGAACATGGTGTAGAAGGTCGCAACCTCATAAACCCGCATATAGGGCATTTCGAGCCGGTCAGCGACCAGCCGCATGGCCGGTTCCGACAGCCATCCGTCATTGTCCTTCTGCGCCAGCCAGAGCAGCGGGATCACCGCCGAGGCCTTGCGCGCCTGCGGATACTTGCCGAGCCAGAAGTCGATCACCGGCTCCGTCTGCGGCTTGAAGGCGAAGGCCGTTCCGCCAGCCTCAATGTCAAAACGGCGAACGCTCAACGGTCGATCTCCCCGAAAACGATATCCAGCGAGCCCAGCACCGCCGAAATGTCGGCCAGCATGTGCCCGCGGCAAAGGTGGTCCATCGCCGCCAGGTGCGGATAGCCCGGCGCGCGTATCTTGATCCGGTATGGCCGATTGGAGCCGTCCGACACCAGATAGACGCCGAACTCGCCCTTCGGCGCTTCGACGGCGGCGTATATTTCGCCTTCCGGAACGCGGAAGCCTTCTGTGTAGAGTTTGAAGTGATGGATCAGCGCTTCCATCGAATTCTTCATCTCCGACCGGCGCGGCGGCGCGAACTTGCCGTGCGTCATCACCTCGCCCTCGGGCATCATCTGAATGCACTGCTTGATAATCTTGGTGCTTTCGAGCATTTCCTCCATCCGGCAGACATAGCGGTCGTAATTATCGCCATGCTTGCCAACGGGCACGCCGAATTCCAGCTCGTTATAGACCTCATACGGCTGCGAGCGGCGCAAGTCCCAGGCAAGGCCCGAGCCGCGCACCATCACCCCGGAAAACCCGTAGGCAAACGCCGTTTCCGCATCGACAACGCCAATGTCCACATTGCGCTGCTTGAAGATGCGGTTCTCGGTGATCAGCCCCTCAATGTCGCGCAGCGCCTTCGGAAAGTGCTCGCACCAGTTCCAGATTTCCTCGATCAGTTTCGGCGGCAGGTCCTGATGCACGCCGCCCGGCCGGAAATAGGCCGAGTGCATCCGCGAGCCCGATGCACGCTCGTAGAATACGACCAGTTTCTCGCGCTCTTCAAAGCCCCATGTGATCGGGGTCAGCGCGCCGACATCCATCGCCTGCGTCGTGATGTTGAGCAAGTGGCTCATGATCCGGCCGATTTCCGAATACATCACCCGGATGAAGCTCGCGCGGCGCGGCACTTCCAGCCCGATCAGCCGCTCGATGGCGAGGCAATAGGCGTGCTCCTGATTCATCGGCGCGCAATAATCGAGCCGGTCAAAATACGGTAGGCCCTGGAGATAGGTCTTGTATTCCAGCAGCTTTTCGGTGCCGCGGTGGAGCAGGCCGATATGGCTGTCCACCCGTTCCACGACCTCCCCGTCAAGGTCGAGCACCATGCGCAGCACGCCATGCGCCGCCGGATGCTGCGGCCCGAAATTCAGCGTGAACTTGCGATTGTCGAAATCGTCCTGTGCGGGGGTGAGCGCTGTATCAGCCATGTGTCTCTCCAAACCCATCGTCGTGCAAAGCAAGGATGGCTGCGCGCGCGCGATCCTGTCTCACGATCCGCCCTCCTTGGCCTTCTCGTCGCCCGGAATCACGGCCTGCATGCCTTCCCACGGTGAGACGAAATCGAAGTTGCGATATTCCTGCATGAGCTTCACCGGCTCATAAACAACCCGTTTTTCAAGGTCGTCATAGCGCACTTCGACATGCCCGGTCAGCGGAAATTCCTTGCGCAGCGGCCAGCCCTCAAAGCCATAATCGGTCAGGATGCGTCGCAGGTCCGGATGGCCGGAGAACACGATGCCATACATGTCGAAGGCTTCGCGCTCATACCAGTTGGCGGCCGGGAACACCTCAACGCAGCTCGGCACCGGATGGTCCTCATCGGTGTGCACCTTCACCCGGCAGCGGAAATTGAACCGCATCGACAGGAGGTGATAAACCACGTCGAACCGTTCGGCCCGCTCCGGATAGTCGACGCCGCAAATGTCGATCAGCGTCTGGAACAGCATCTGAGCCCCGTCCCGCAGGAAGGTCAGGAGTTCGATGAGATGTTCGCGCCGCGCCGTGATCACCAGTTCGCCGCGCACGATCCGCATGTCGGCAACCGCCTTCACATGCGGCGAGCCCAGAATGTACTCGATGACACCCTGAAGATTATCGATTGTCTGCGTGTTGTCGCTCACCGGTCGATCGTCCCTTCGCGGCGGATTTTCTTCTGCAGTTGCAGCAGGCCGTAGACGAGCGCTTCGGCGGTCGGCGGGCAGCCTGGAATGTAGATGTCGACCGGCACGATCCGGTCGCAACCGCGCACGACGGCGTAGCTGTAATGGTAATAGCCGCCGCCATTGGCGCAGCTTCCCATGGAAACCACATAGCGCGGCTCCGGCATCTGGTCGTAAACCTTGCGCAGGGCCGGGGCCATCTTGTTCGTCAGCGTTCCGGCCACGATCATGACATCCGACTGGCGCGGCGAGCCACGCGGCGCCATCCCGAACCGCTCAATGTCATACCGCGGATTGCCGGCGTGGATCATCTCCACCGCGCAACATGCCAGCCCGAACGTCATCCACATCAGTGAGCCGGTGCGCGCCCACTGGATCAGATCGTCGGCCGCCGCCGTGAAGAAGCCCTTGTCTGACAGCTCGTTGTTCAGCCCCTGAAAGAACGGATCGTCAGAGCCGGGCGTAAACCCGCCCTCAATGCCCGTCCGGCCACCCGCAAGGGCCAGCGTTTTCGCTTTGTCAGCCATTATTCCCACTCCAGCGCACCGCGGCGCCATTCGTAGATGAACCCGACGGTCAGCACGCCGAGAAAGCACATCATCGACCAGAAGGCCGCGATATTCCCGTCATGGATTTCGAATATCCACGGAAACAGGAACGCCACTTCGAGATCGAAGATGATGAACAGGATCGACACCAGATAGAAACGCACGTCGAACTTCATGCGCGCATCGTCGAACGCGTTGAACCCGCACTCATAGGCCGACGTCTTTTCCGGGTCCGGATTGTTTGGCGCCAGAATGGCCGAGCCGAGGATGAAGGCGACCGACAGGGCCGCCGCCAGAGCGAGGAAGATCAGCACTGGCAGGTAATCAAGCGCAAGTCGTTCGAAGTCATTCATGGTTTTGCCCATCACTGGTCAGCCGCAGGCCTGCCGTCGAGGTGGAAGCGCCGTCCGGCTTGCCCGGCGAAGCGGCCATCCAGAGCCCGGATACGACGGCCCTTCAAGCGTCCGACTAGGCCGGTTTTCCCCGGGACACAACACCTTTCGGCGCGCTCTCAAGCAAAAACATAGACCGTATCGGGGCCAGACCCAAACTCGTTCCGTGTGTCGAAAGGTCGCTTCCGATCAGCCCCCCCGGCCCTAGCCGACCAATGACTGGACGCCCAGCGAGGATGCCGCCTGCTGGAGCCTGCGGGCCACGACGTCCGACACCATGTCGCCCTGCCCCGGCCCCGGTATCAGCGCCAGATGCCCGCCTGACAGCATCAGCCGCGCCGGGCGCAGGACATCCGCCGTCCGCCCGGAATAAATCCCGCCAACACGCATCAGCGCGCCAATCTGCCGCGCCCGCGCCTCCTGCGCCGGGGTGATGAGGTCGACCTCGCTCTGGCGCGGTTTCATGCCGCGCACATAGCGTGTCCCCGTCGCCAGCGCGATGAACACACGTTCGCTATGGGAGGCCCCCGAATATGGCCCGCGCAGCACGATCTGATAGGCCAGTTCCGCCCGGTCATCGGGGTGAAGCGAGGCGCCGATATCCGCCGTCCGGCAGGCCGCCTCGACGAGCAGTTGGTCATTCTGCGGGCTTCCCCAGACCGGCTCCAGTGCATCCGTCACCGGACGCACAAAGGCGGCCAGCGCCTCGCAGAAATCCAGTTGCGCCTCCGACAATCGCCCGACCGTCTCCAGGCCATCCAGCAGCACCTGCGCGCCATGCCCCCTGGCGATCCGGCCGCCATGCAGCAACACCCCCTCGCGCAGCCCGTTGGCCGACACCACCAGCCGATCGAAATCGCCGATCCTGAACACCTCGTCCAGCACCGTCGCCGCATAGGGCAGCAGGGGCTGGCGTTTGTCGGACACCGATCGCGCAATGTCCTGCACCGGATCGGCCGGGTCCATCAGC
Organism: Hyphomonadaceae bacterium; assembly: GCA_041736285.1. GTDB lineage: Bacteria > Pseudomonadota > Alphaproteobacteria > Caulobacterales > Hyphomonadaceae > JBGSUF01. The sequence continues at coordinate 7,957 of JBGSUF010000074.1, forward strand.
CGCTTTGCAAGCCGTTTCACGTCGCGGCCCGGCATCACATAGCCCTGCAACAGCCGCAGCGGATACTCCGTCATCGCCATATGAACGCTGGCGAAGGCGCGCCACGATCCGCCGACCGCATAGAATGTGCCGGTCTTGCTCTTGAGCACTTTCGACCGGGCCAGTTCGCGCGCCACCTGTTCACGCACGGCGGTCGCATCGAAGGCGCCCTCGCCCGCCCCGAGCGCGAGCGGACCGACAAGGTGGGTCTCCCCCGCACCGAGGCCGCCATTGACCTTGATCAGTTCGAGGCTCGATCCGCCAAGATCGCCGATCACGCCGTCGACATCCCGCAGCCCCGCCAGCACACCGGACGCCGATCCGACGGCCTCCTCCTGCCCGCTCAGGACGCGCACGTCGATGCCGGTTTCCGCCTTCACCCGCGCCAC
>JBGSUF010000078.1:0-2577 GCA_041736285.1 Hyphomonadaceae bacterium
CGCGATGGAGGCCGTCCTCAAGGCACGCGCCGCGATCGAGGCTTTCGCCGACCGGCACGACGATGACCCCGCCGCGATGACCGCCAGCCTCGCAGCCTGGCTCGAAGCGCCCGATGCCAGCACCGAAGAACTGCTCGCCGAGGCGATGGGAGATGCCTTCCCCGCGGCGTCCCTGCGTGCGGCCATGGCCGTCCTGCAGGGGGGCAGCAAGACCGACATCGACCGCGCAAACGATATCGAAACGGCCCTCAATGCCCAAACACCGCCAGCCCGTTACGCGGCCTGTTGCAAACTTGTCTTCACCGACAAAGGCAGCGTCCGTGCGAATATCGGCACCAAGGGCACACGGGCGAAATCACCCCTGATTGCCGAGCTTTTCAGCCATGAGACGCCGATGGGCAGCGAGGTTTCCAGGATGCTGGAACTGCGCGCCAGCCTTGTCCGCACCGGCGTGTTCGAGCGGACGGCGGCGCTCTTGCGCTTCGGCGTCCCGGTCCTGCGCGCCTATGAGGCGGAAAAGCGCGCCCGCGCCGCGCTCGATTTCGATGACCTGATCGCCGGTGCGCGCCGCCTTTTGTCGGCGCCCGGCAAGGCCGACTGGGTGCTTTACAAGCTCGACGGCCAGATCAGCCATGTCCTCCTCGATGAAGCACAGGACACCAGCCCCGGCCAATGGGAATTGCTGAAGGCCCTGACGGCAGAATTCTTCTCCGGCGAGGGGGCTGAGCGCTCCGACCTGCCACGCACGCAATTCGTTGTCGGCGATGCCAAGCAGTCGATCTACGGCTTCCAGGGGGCTGACCCGGACCGCTTTGCCGTTGAGCGCCGTGATTTTGCCGACCGTACGCGGGAAGCCGGAAACCCGGCCCGCGCCCCGGCCATGGTCATGTCCTTCCGCTCAACGCCGCAAGTGCTCGGCTTTGTGGACGAGGTCTTGCGCAGCCTCCCCGCGACGGGCGGCGCGCCGTCGACGACCCAGCCGCCAGGCTCTGCCGACATGGCCGCCGCTCACACCGCCCGGCGCAGCACGCTGGACGGCTGCGTCGAACTGCGCCCGATTCCGCCGAAACCGCCGAAGGATGACGAAGACTGGTGGGCCGCGCCGCGCGACACGATGGGCTCCGCCAGCCCGAAACGCCTTCTCGCCGAATGGATTGCAGACCGCTGCGCCGGGATGATCGCGCGCCGGGAGGGGGTCTGGGATGGCGGGCCGGACCGCTTCATCCGCCGCACCATGACGGCCGGTGACATCCTCATCCTCGTGCGGCGGCGCGATGGCCTGTTCGATGCTCTGATCGGCGCACTCAAGGCGCGCGGCCTGCCGGTTGCGGGGGCTGACAGGCTCACCCTGACCGACCATGTCGGCGTCCAGGACATGCTGAACATCATCCGCTTCGCGCTCTGCCCCGGCGATGACCTCGCGCTCGCCGAACTCCTCAAGAGCCCGTTCCTCAACCTTGTCGATGATGATGCCCACCTCCTGCCGCTCGCCTTTGGTCGCGGCGGCGGTGAAACGCTCTGGTCGCGTCTGTCGGTCGGAAAGGCATCCGAGCATGACGAGGCCCGCGCCTTCCTCTCCGGCGTTCTCGCCCGCCGCCATCTGCCCGCCCATGATGCGCTCACCGCCGCCCTTCTCCACCCCTTCGCCGATGGCAGCCGCGCGCGCGATCGCCTGATCGCCCGCCTCGGCGAACCGGCGCGTGACCCGATCGAAGAATTCCTCTCCACCGCCCTTGCCACCGATGCGCAGGATCCGGCCAGCCTGCAGGTCTTCCTCGACGCGATGGAAACCCGCATAAGGCAAATCAAGCGCGACCTCGCCCGCCCGGATGGCGAAATCCGCGTCATGACCGTGCATGGCGCCAAAGGGCTTGAAGCGCCGGTGGTCTTCCTCGTCGACACCACCGCCAAACCGCAAATGCGCACCTCTCCTATCCTTGTTGGGGAAAACACCCCCCCGGTCTGGCGGCGCACCAAGGAGGATGACCAGGTCGATGCGATTGCCGCCCTCAACGCGGATGCCGAGCGCCGGATCATCGAGGAATTCCACCGCCTGCTCTATGTCGCGATGACGCGGGCACAGGACCGGCTGATCATCGCGGGGGCCTTCCATCGCGGCGGGCCGGGCCATGATGAACAAAGCTGGTATCCGATTGTCAAAGCGGCGATGGAGACGCTTGGCAGCATCGAAGTGCCAGACCCTGACCGGCCGGACGAACCGCCGCTCCTGCGTTACGGTCCCGCGCCGACATGCCTTGCGCCGGATCGGGCCGAGGCCGGCGCAGCAGGCAGCGCCGCGACCGGGCCTGACCATCCTGACCGGCCTGAATATCGTGATCGGCCTGAATACCGTGATCGGCCTGAGCGGCCTGACTGGCTGCAGACCCCCGCGCCGCTGACTGCTCGCCGGACAAGGCGATTTGCCCCCTCACGCCTGACGGCGGAGACCGGCGCGGCCAATGCCCCGTTCGGCCCGAATGCAGACCGGCGATATCAGCGTGGGCGGCTCATTCATGCGCTGCTCGAATTCCTGCCTGACCGGCCGCCCGAGACCCGGCACGCCGACGCCGAGCGGCT
>JBGSUF010000101.1:0-4627 GCA_041736285.1 Hyphomonadaceae bacterium
GATCAAATCCAGCCGCAGAAGGCCACGGCAGTGGCAAGGCCCACAGGGTCGTCGAAGACGTGGCCGGTATAGCCGGGCTCGCCGCGGTTCTGGGCGGGCTTGAGGCGCTTTTCGCCGTACGGCGTCCAGCTTTCCCGCCACGGCAAAAAAGCGCTGCGCTGTGTGGGGTGCATAGCGCGACGGTCAATGCACCCTACAGGCCTCGCGCAGCGAGGCTATTGCCGCGTGAAGTCCAGGAAACGGGCCGCTTGAAAATAGGATGATTACTACCCGTCCGGCCTTCATCGTGATGAAAGCCGCCAGTGAGTTCTGCGAGAAGGTGCGGCGGATCAGAAAACAGTCCAATGTGAGTTTCGGCGTGCAAAGTTGACCCCTTAAGCGGGGTTACATGCCGTTCGCGCAAACCGGTGGCCAGTTGCTGTTCCGTTTTATCCGCAAACTCTACGAACAAACCTCGATCATCGTCACCACCAACCTTGCGTTCGGCGAGTGGCCCACCGTGTTCGGCGATGCAAGGATGACCACCGCACTCCTCGACCGTCTCGCACATCACTGCGAAATCATCGAGACCGGCAACGACGGCTAGCGGTTCAAGAACCGCGCCTGAGCGCCTTGCGGCCCGCTGACCCAGGCCGGCCCCACTCGTTTGAAAAGTTGCACCGGCCTCGGTCAGCTACCACAGCGCAGGCAGGGTCAATTTTGGACCCGGATTGACAGGCGGGGGCTATTTTTCTTCTTCGTCGATCACCTTGCGGAGTGTGCCGAGGAGGTCGTCCATGGCACTTGGCTCCTCGGCGCTGGCTGGCTTGGCCTTTGGCGCAGATCTGGCGGCCGGGGGGCGCGGGGATTTGCGGCGCTTTCGGGTGATCCGGATGACCGGCCTCTCCGGGTCGTGGAAGGGGTTGGTGTCGGCCATGCTGTCAAACGCCTCATCGGTGCGATAGTCCGGCAGGCGGGCCACCACGGGTGCGTCGCCGGACAATTGCAGCAGCATTTCCCGGTCGGAGAGGTCCAGCAGCCGCTCGGCAGGGCGAAAACCAACGATGGCGCCCATCGATTCGGCCGCCAGCATGGTGTTGGCACCAAAGCATTGCACGGCCCGGCAATTGTTCACCATGGTCTGCCAGTCGCGCGGGTAGAGCATGCGCAGTTGCGAGGGATCCTGCCAGAAGCTCCAGGTTTGCAGACCATAGCCGCGCATCAGCGTGATCGCCCGCCGCAGGGGGGCAAACGTGCCAAGTTGCGCCGCCTCGTCGAGGATGAACAGGGTCGAGCGCTTCGGGCGGGCGTTGCGCCTTGTGATCAGCGTCATCAACGTGTGCACCCAGAGCCGCAGCAGCCGCCCGTGGCTGTCGAGCATATGCGGCGGCAGCACGAGAAAGATCGAGAGCGGGTCGCCGCGCGTCACGCTGTCGAGACGAAAGCCGGTGGAGGACAGGCTTTCGGTGATCGCCTCACCGCGGGCAATCTCCACCATCGACTGCGAGAAGGAGAGGATGCCGCCCAACGTCGTGTGTGCGCCCATGCGCAGCATCTGGGCAATCCGGCGCGCTTCGGGATGGCTGCTGCGTTCGAGCGCGCCGAGAACGGTACCGACCAGCGCGCGGCTGCTCGCCGCGGTGTCGGTGCTCATCTGGCTGTATCTGCCGACCTCGCCCATGGCCTGCGCGACCAGCGCGCGAACCTCACCGAGATTGCGCTTCTCCGGCGGCAGATCCGACACGACATGCAGCAGCACACCGAGCACGAAGGTTGCGCCGCGCTCGGACCAGTATTCGCCGTCATTGGTGTTGCGGCCGGTGTGCTCGGACATCAGGTTGGAGATGATGGCCATGGCGTCGTCGACGAGGGTCGGCGAGTCCTGTTCGAGCAGGTCGAGCGGGTTGAGCCCAACAGATTTCAGCCCGGTAATGCCCATCGGGTCGATCACCGCCACCTTGTGTCCCAGTTCGCGCCGGCGCCGGGCGGTGACCACCGCGTTTTCGCCCTTGGGGTCGATGACGATCACCGGCCCGTCGAACCGCAGGAGGGCCGGCACGATACAGCCCGTGCCCTTGCCCGCCCCGGTCGGCGCGATCGTCATCAGATGACCTTCGGTTTCCATCAGGATCGGGTCGATATAGCCCGTCGCCGGCGTCAGGGTGGGATCCCCGAATGAAAAGCCCAACGGCTGACGTCGACGCTCGATTTCCAGCGACCAGCCGACAAGCAGCCCGGAGCCGTGCAGCGCCTTGGGTTGTGACAGGTTCAACACCTCCTGTTGGCCAGCAATCATTCAGTATTCTCCTCCGCGTCCGCCACCAGGAGGAGACCTTCCAAGGTTTCGGCCCGGACTGGAAGGTCGGAAATCATAAGCTCGTCCTCGAGCATTTCCATCGAGCCATCGCGGTGAAGGGCCATGCCCACGAGAAACAGGCTGTGCTTGTGGAGAACCGTCATCTCATAGTTAAAGATATCTTCGAAGGCATCGTTGCCATCTTCGGGCGCCTGCCTTGGCGCGAACACGTCCAGCGCTGGCGGCACGGCAAAGCCCGGCCTGAGCCGGAGGGCTAGGTCTTCAGCCGTGGAGATCGGCTGGAACCGGCCCTGGCTGGAATGAACCCAGTTCATGAAGAAATGCATGTAGGCCAGCCGCCCGTCCTCGCTGCCAAGGTTGGGGGGCATGTCGGCGTTGATCTCGTGAATCGCAGAGGAGTTTCCGTCCAGCACGAGCCATCCGTCTTCATGGACGAGCACGCTGATCAGGCCGGCCCGGGCGCGCGTCCCATAGCCCTGCATCTCGACGAGCATGGCGTCAGGGTAGCAGGCCGGGCGGCTGGTCCGCACCCGGTCAACGGCGTAATGCAGGGCAAAATCATCAAGGTTGATCGTCTTGGCCAGTTCCGCCGACAGCCGCGTCAGCACACGCAGGGCCGTGTCGCCGGTAATGTCGGTCCACTGGCCGGGAACCAGCGGCGGCATGCACCAGTCGTCGCCGCGCGGCGAGGCCAGTCGGTGGCGCAGCGTCTGCAAATCATCTGTCGGCATCATCAGCGCCCCGGCGCAAGGATCGTTCACTCTCATCTACAACACCCTCAGACACGTGCAGATGCAAGGCCTTCGGGGCCAGAGAAGGGCGGATATGGTGCTCGTTTCGCCCGGACGCGGATGATGGCGGGCCTCGCTGGCGGATGGATGTCCCCCATCGCACGGCGCGGACGCGTTGGCTGTGAAGGCTCAGCTGACGGGTCTCAGCTGGCGGGTCCCGGCCGGGCGCGGCTGTGCGATGGGGGCAGTGAAGTGCAGTGATGTGACGTCCGCGTTTCCTTCAGCCGGCCCAGGTGCCGTGGAAGCCGAGGGGCCAGGCGTAGTCGGCGCTGAAGGTCGCAACCGGGCCGCCGGAGACGTCGGCAACATCGAAGACATGCACTTCGGAGGCGCGGGTGGCGAGGTTGAGCACGGTGCCGACGAGCCAGGCGTCGCGGTCTGTCACGGCGCCGGGCTTGGGCACGAAGAGATACTCTTCGACCATCGCCTGCGGACCGAAATCATGGCTTGCAGACTGGCCATTGCCCCAGTCGTGGACGGTGAGTGTCGTGCCGCCGGGGCGCCCCGGTGCCTCGCCGGTGACGAGGGCGGTCAGGCGGCGCTGAAGGCCGTGGAATTGCGGGTGGACCTGCGGAAAGTCCCCGGAATGGGGCGTCTCGACATAATAGGCATCACCGCTGGGCGGGATGACGAGTTGCGCAAACGTGCCAGCGATCTTGTCCTCGGTGTCGTCATAGCGACCGCTGATTTCGGCGGTGCCGCCGCCGCTGCCGAGCACGGGTTCAAGGTAGAAGGCCGCATCAAGGCGGATGGTGCCGTCACTCTCTTCCCATGCCGCGCCGGTGTGGAAGAAGGCGCGGGCGGGGGCCTGTGCCCAGCGAATACGGCTCAGGTCGTCCTTGTCGGCGATGAGAACGCGCAGGCCGTGCTCGGGCGCCCATTGCAGGCCATCCACGAAAGGCGAGATGTCGCGGGTGTAGAGCCAGGGCTGAACGAGGAGGACGAGGTGGCGCTCCGTCATCGCCCAGTCATGCACATAGGCGGGAAGGCCCATGTCGAGCATCCCGAAATCCTCCAGCGTGCCGCCCGCGCCAATGCGATAGACACCGGCCCTTCGCCCGCTGACGGCGAGGTTCCAGACGCGTCCGTCCGGCTCCACCTTGGGGTGGGCGAGGAAGGGCATTTCGGCGAGGTCGCTGCGCCAGACCTTCGGGCCGGATGAGGCGAGGGTTTCCGGGTCGAGCTTCCAGGCCGATCCAGCCTCCCAGAGGGCGAGCAGCGTGTCATCGACCATCAGGACAGAGGTGTTGGCGGCGTTGACGTCGTCGCGGCTGGTGATCGGAAAGCTGGGGTCGCCCTCGGTGCCGAAACCCGGCGCGAGGAAGCGGCCTGCGGCCATTTCGGCGCGGCGCTTTGGCGTTTCCACAAAGCGTCCTGAATGGGTGACGCCGCCATCCTGAAAGCGCAAACGGTGGACCATGCCGTCACCGTCGAACCAGTGGCTGGCATAGGCGCTGCCATGGCTGAGCTGGGCCGGGCCGTTGCGGTACAATGTGCCGGTGAAGCCCGCGGGCAGGCGGCCGGCGGTGAGGCGCATCGG
>JBGSUF010000116.1:0-3401 GCA_041736285.1 Hyphomonadaceae bacterium
GCGGCAGGCGGACTGGACTTCACGGTGACGGCGGCTGACCGGGACGACCTGCGCGTTGAGGTGACTGGCGGCGCGCCCGTGCTGGCGGCGGGTGACGGGCAAAGCGGGGCGTTTCCGTTCGACTTTGCGGCGCTCTCGGCCTCGGCGACGGGAACGGGATCACTGGCACCGCTGTGGGCGTTTGTGGGCTCGCCGGACTCGCGGCTGGACGGGCGCTTTCGCCTTGCCAGTGAAACCTCCGCGACGGGGATAACGGCGCGGCTGATCGTTGAGGGCGCAACATTCGAGCATGGCGAGCTTGGGCTGTTCCTGACCGGGATGGGCGGTGAAGCGGCCTTTGCCGACGGGCGGATCACGCTGACAAGTTTTGACGCGCGCGGACGTGATGGCGGCAGCGTCACGGCGCAGGGGCAGCTGCAGCTGGGCGGGGCCGGATTGTTCGAGGCGCGCTTCGATGAGATTGTCGCGGTGCGCCGACGCGGCATGTCGGCCACGGTCGATGGCGGAATTTCCTATGAGCGCACACCGGAAAACGCGCGGATATTTGGTGATCTTGTGCTGACGCAGGCGCGCATCGACCTTGAGCAGCTTCCCGTGGGCGGGCCGCCGACACTGGTGGTGGTCTTCCCGAATGCCGAGACAGGCGAAATCGAAGAGCGGGTTGACCAGACGCCGACGCAGCTGGAGATCGGCCTCAACGCACCGCAGCGTGTGTTCGTCACCGGGCGCGGCGTGAATGCGGAACTCGGCCTGCAGTCGGAGATTTCCGGAACGCTGGCCAGACCACGAATCGTCGGCGAGGCGCGTGTGGTTCGCGGTGATGTGGAACTGGCGGGCAAGGCGTTCGAGTTTGTCGACAGCCGGGTGGTGCTGGACGGCTCGCCGGACGAGGCGCAACTGGAATTGTCGGCGCGCCGGGAAACCTCCGAACTGACCGCGCTGATCAGCGTCACAGGCTCGGTTGGCGAGCCGAAGATCAGTCTCGGCTCGACGCCGGACCTTCCGGAAGACGAGGTGTTGTCACGGGTGCTGTTCGGACGTTCGCCGAGCGAGCTTTCAGCGCTTGAGGCGGCGCAGCTCGGCTCGGCGCTGGCCAGTCTTGCAGGCGGCGGGAGCGGGTTTGACCTGACCGGTGGCCTGCGCGATGCGCTCGGCCTCGACCGGGTCGATGTCGGCCGCAACGCCTCCGGCAGCGCCGCCGTGGCGACGGGCAAATACCTCGCCGAGGACGTCTATCTGGAAGTCGAGACGACAGGCTCCGGCGCACCGGGCATTTCGGTCGAGTGGACGCCGCTCGAAAACCTCGAAGTCGGCACGACGGTCGATCCCGTCGATGGACCCGAATTCACCGTGCAATGGCGGCGCGACTACGACTGACAGGCGCTCTCCGGGGGCTGGATGCGGGGGGCGGCGTTAACGGGCCGGTAACATTTCCCGTTCAGGTATTTTCTGTATAAATGCAACCTAGGATAGTTGTTCTGGTTGCGTTTGTTCAGGGGGTGGAGATGAGTGGTCCGGGAAAAGTCATGTTTCGCCTCCTCGCCGTGCTGGCATGGATGATGATGGGCTTTGCCGACGGTCCTTCGGCGCAGGCGCAGACCCTGATCATCAACAATGGCGGCGGCAATTGCGCCTTCAACGGGCCATCTGGCGGCCTGCGCATCCACATTGCCGGCAACAGCCAGGTGCAGGTGGAGCGCTGCAGCGCCAATGGCAGCGCGGCGCGATCGCGGCAGTATTACTGGTCCGGCGCGTTGCCGCCATCGCCCAACCTTTTCAACTCGCTGTATCTGCGCGTCGGCAACCAGTTGATCGGCGCAAACAGTGGTGCGGGCTCGCCGGGCACCATGTCGGCGGGCAGTTTCACGCCGACAATGCTCTGGACGGAAGTGTCGCGCAGTGGCGGGTCGGCCGCCGGTGACGGCACGGTGGTGACGGTGTATTCGGCGGTCGTCGGGGGGCTGACCTACACCGTCACGCAGACGACGCGATACACGTTTCCAAACGACTATTACACCGCTGATCTCAAGGTCGATGTTCCGGCGGGCAATACACTTGAGGTTGATCTCTATTCGTGGACTGACCTGCAACTCGACGGCGATGATAACGGGCAGTGCATACCGCAACTGTCATTTCCGCGCTTTGTCGGCGGGGACAATTCGGCGGGCAATTATTATGCGGGCTATCGTGAAAACGACCCGCTGCGGTCCTGGGACAGTTTCTTCTGCGGCTTCTATTCGCACCCGACGCGCTCGCAGGGCGAAATCATCAGCGGATCGGTGCGCACGGGCTATATTGGCGCGAATGCGCGCAGCCTGCCGAACCTCAACCAGACGACAAACCATGACATCGGGGCGGCGATCCACTGGGACGTGACGCCAACGGGCGGTGGCAGTTTCGATTATCAGTATGACTTCGTGTTCTCGCTGAAACAGGCGACGCTGCAGAAGTATTTCGGGCCGCCGGACGAGGATCCGGGTCATCAGGCGAATGCGGGCGAGGTCGTGCCGTTGACCTTTGTTCTCTCGAACATTCCCGGCAATCCGCTGGTTGCGCCGATCAACTTCACCGACACACTGCCTGCGGGGCTGAGCATTGTCGGGACTCCGGCCGCGTCACAGTGTGGCGGGACCGTCTCGACAGGCACCGCCCCGGATGGGCGGGCGACGGTGCAGCTGGCGAATGGCCAGTTACCGGGCGGAAGCACGGTTTGCACGGTGACGCTGAACGTCACGGCGAGCGCGGCGGGCAGCTATGCCAACACGCCGTCGAACGTGACCGGCACGACGAACATCAAGAACCTCGCAAATGCAACACTGACTGTTCTGGCCCCGGCGCCGGGCATTGACCTTTCTCTGAAGGCGGCGGCGTCCGACCTGTCGCCGACCGTGGGCGAGGGCGTGGTGTTCACCCTCACCCTTCGCAATGAAGGGCCGCAGGATGCCAGCGGGGTCGAGGTTTCTGTCCCGGTGCCCGGCGGTTTCAGCTTCGATGCGGGCGGGGCGGGCGTTTATGTGCCGGGAGACGGGGTGTGGACGGTTGGCGATGTTGCGGCGGGCGGTTCGGTTCGGCTGGAGTTTGTCGCGGTCGCGTCTGCTGCCGGGAGCGCCCGGCTCGTGGCGGAAGTGAGCGCCGCCGACCAGACCGATACTGACAGCGCGCCGGGAAAAGGAGCCAGCGCGGGCGTGCTGACCGATGACGGGCTGGACGGCGATCCGGCGCTGATCGACGATGATGAAACGGTGCTGGAACTCTCTGTTCTGGCAGCGGGCTGGTCGATCTCAGGCGAGGTGTTTTTCGACAACGGTCTCGGCGGCGCGGCAGCCTATGATGGTGTGCGTTCGGGCGCAGAAGCGGGGGTGGGCAGCGGCGCGCGCGTGACACTGGAGGCGGCGGACGGG
>JBGSUF010000157.1:0-3486 GCA_041736285.1 Hyphomonadaceae bacterium
CGGGCAAGGCGCGGCGGGCGCTTCACCGGACGCGATGGGGTCGTGCGGCCGGACAGGCCGAGACGGTGAACCTTGCCGATGACGGCGTTACGGGTGACCCCGCCAAGCTGGCCGGCGATCTGGCTGGCGCTGTGGCCTTCGGCCCAGAGCCTCTTGAGTGTGGCGACGCGTTCATCTGTCCAGGACATGAGAGACTCCCCAGGTTCGACCTAGATGTGGTAGCCGCATCGTTCTTGTGCGGCCATTAACTCTACATATCGTATCCAAATGGATTTCAGACACAACATAATGTTTGTCGAAATCCCGCAATTCTCCACAGCAAATACGTTGCACCACATATTGTGCCCGCTTGTTTCTCCACAAGGCGTGAGTCGTCGCCATCTGTCGAGCCGAAAATGGCGTCTCGCTTTCGCGGCCGTTCAGCCTTAAATGCCAAACCATGTCAGATATCATCTCACCCGACTCGCAGTCCGTCCGGGCCGACCGCCCGACGCCGCCCACGCCGCGCCAGTATGGGGGCGTGAACTGGATCGGCCTTTGGACTCTCTACAAGCGCGAAGTCGGGCGTTTCCTGAAGGTCGCGATGCAGACGGTGTTTGCGCCGGTGGTCTCGACACTCTTGTTCATGACGGTGTTCAAGCTGGCTTTCGGCAATCGCGGCGTGCTGACGGGAGACTTCGAGGGCATCCCGTTCGAGAATTTCCTTGCGCCCGGCCTCGTCATGATGGCGATCCTGAACAATGCCTTCCAGAACACGTCATCCTCGCTCACCATCGCGAAAGTGCAGGGCAATGCGACGGATTTCCTGATGCCGCCGCTGTCGTCGATCGAGCTGACGGTCGCTTTCATCACAGGGGCAGCGACGCGCGGGGTGGTCGTGGCGGTGCTGGCGGCGGTGGCTATCCAGATTTCAGGACTGGCCGACCTGACAGTGCGCCACGCCTGGGCGCTGTTATGGTTTGGGGCGACGGCGAGCATCATGCTCGGCGCGTTCGGGGCGATCGGCGGCATATGGGCGGAGAAATTCGACCATCTGGCAGCGGTGACGAATTTCATCATCACCCCGCTGACCTTCCTGTCGGGCACGTTCTACGACATCAAGGTGCTGGTCGAGCCATTCCAGACGCTGTCGCACTTCAACCCGTTCTTCTATCTGATTGACGGGTTCCGGTATGGCTTCATCGGTGAAGCCAACTCAGACCTGATGGTGGGGGTGATCGTCACCGGGCTGGCGTCGCTGGTGCTGTCGGTATGGGTCTGGTGGCTGTTCCGGACGGGCTACAAGCTGAAAGCCTGACGACGGCGCAAGGGCGTTCAGGCGATCTTCGCGTCCCAGATCTGTCGCACGCGCGCGTCGGATTCGGGGCCGAGGTGAATGTGGCCGATCCGGTTGTGCGTGGCATCGACGATGATGACCTGATCATCCTTCTCGACGACCAGCTCGATTTGCTGGCGGATGCGCGCCAGAGGCACGACCGAGCGCAGGACGAACAGGCCGGGAGCGACCTCTGCAAAGCGGCCGAGCTGGTTCAGCACACGGGTGAGATCCTGTTGGTGCGAGCCTGCAATGCGGGAAGCGACCAGGTAGTTGGCCGGCTCGCTCTTGGCACCATCGGTGACCGGGCCGAAGGCTTCGGCGAATTCGGCGCAGTTGCCGGCGCTGACGAAGGCGGCGCCGTGACCGCTCGCGATGCGCGTGTCCGGGGCAACACGGCCTTCCCGGATAAAGGCCAGCATCTGGCCGCGCGTGTACGGGCCATAGACTTCATCGCTCACCAGAACCCGCCATATGGCCGGGTCGATGATGCCGAGTTCCATACTGTTGCCGCCGCGCTTGTGGTTCACATTGATGCCTTTCCGGCGAGGCGAAGGCTGGCACGTTCGGCGAGCGCGCGCAGTTCGGTGTGACCTGCCGCTTCCTGGCGGAGGAAACGGATTGCGAAGACGCGGCGCTCCCGGCGCACCACTTCCCCGCGCAGCGCGCCCGCGGTCACCATGTCGCCGATAAAGGGCGGCGGTCCGTCGGTCTCAAAGCTCGCCCCGGTGAGGGAGATGTCGAGCGCGCGGCAGCGAATGGGCGTGCCGTCATTGCGCAGGAGCGTGCAGGGACCGGAGGTCGGGAAGCGCTCGGCGACGCGATCTTCCTCTAGCTGGAGCGGGTCGCGGTTGAGCAGCCAGACCAGGCGGTCGGCGAGCTTGTCGCGCTTGTAGGCCGGAACGTCATAGGTGACGACAAAGCCTTCGCTCGTGTGGCGGACGACGCGGCCGGACACGCGGGCAAAATGGTCGATGTAGCAGACCACGTTCGAGCCCGTGGGCGGGCGGTGCTTTGCGATCAGGTGAGCGCCGGCGCAGGAAAGGTCCAGCGTCAGAAAGGCGTGCTCCTCAGATTGCTCATCAAGGAAGCGACCACCGAGGCTGAGAGTTGCACGCTTGAAGCGGCGACGATCTTTCACGACGCCCCTCAAAGATGGGCGCGCGGCGGCGTTCTCTAGTGTTGTCGACATGTTGCCGTGGACTCCGGACAAGAGTTTGCACGCCGCCCTATGCGTGGATGCTGTTCAGGTTATGCGGACAAAGTTGCAAAAACGTTTCCTCTTTTGCAGAAGTTGCGAAGGAAGTCGGCGAATTGGACTTGGCGACGGACCCAAAAAAGGTGACGCTGGTGTCAGGAAAATGCGCCGGGCGCTGGCAGACGCCAGAACGCGACAAGGCGCGGGCCGACAAAGGGAGAAACAGGGCATGGCAGCCAAGGCTGAGGGATTTGACTATGTGATCGTTGGCGCGGGCAGCGCAGGCTGCGTCATGGCCAACAGGCTCAGCGCCGATCCGGCAATCCGGGTCTGCCTGATCGAGGCGGGCGGGAAGGACAATTCCGTCCTGATAAAGATGCCGGCCGCGGTCGGGGAAGTGATGCGGGAAAAGGGCCAGTTCAACTGGGGCTTCTACACCCAGCCGCAGGCGAACATGGACAATCGCAAGCTGTTCTGGCCGCGCGGAAAGGGCCTCGGCGGTTCCTCCTCGATCAACGGCATGATCTACATTCGCGGCCATCGCGGCGATTATGACCAGTGGCGCCAGACCGGGCTTGCGGGCTGGGGTTATGATGACGTCCTGCCGTATTTCCGGCGCGCAGAAGCCTATCGCCATGCAGCACCGGGCGATGAATTTCACGGCATCGATGGGCCGATGTCGGTCGAGAATACAAGTCTCGGCAATCCGATCGACCGGGCCTTTCTGGAGGCCGGCCAGGCGGCCGGACATGCCTTCACACCGGACTTCAACGGCGCGCAGCAGGAAGGTGTCGGCCCGTACCAGCGCACGCTCGATGATGGCAAGCGCGCGAGCGCGTCGGCGAGCTACCTGCGTCCCGTCATGGACCGGCCCAACCTGACGGTGATGCTGACAGGCCGGGTGACGCGCGTGATCTGCGAGGGCGGACGGGCGGTCGGCGTCGAAATGGTGCGTGGCAAGGGGGCGCAGACC
>JBGSUF010000178.1:0-3231 GCA_041736285.1 Hyphomonadaceae bacterium
CCACCATCAGCTCCGGCCCCGGACGCGCGCACCTCACAGCCCGCTTCCACTCCGGCGGACAAGACCATGACGCCCGCGTCCTGCAGCGCAGTGACCTCGACGCGGGCGAAATCATCCCCGGCCCGGCCATCATCCTTGACCCGATCTCGACCACCATCGTCGAGCCCGGCTGGCAGGCGGCGGCCGCTGCCAGCGGCCTTCTCACCCTCTCCCGGACACATCCGCGCCAGCGCACGCCGCTCGCCGCCCATGACACGCCAGACCCAGTCCAGCTTGAGCTGTTCAACAATATCTTCATGTCCATCGCCGAGCGCATGGGTACGGTGCTGCAGAGCACCGCCACCAGCGTCAACATCCGCGAGCGGCTGGACTTTTCCTGCGCCCTGTTTGACGCGCGCGGCCACCTCATCGCCAACGCCCCCCACCTCCCCGTTCACCTCGGCGCGATGGGGGAAAGCGTGCGCGCCGTCATCGCCAGCCGCGGCCCGGCCCTGAAGCCCGGCGACATGATCGTCCTGAACAATCCCTACAATGGCGGCAGCCACCTGCCCGACATCACCCTCATCGCCCCTGTCTTCGACCCCGATGATGAGACATCGCTGCGCTTCTTCGTCGCCAATCGCGGCCACCACACAGACATTGGCGGCCTGACCCCCGGCTCCACCCCGCCAGATGCCAGCCGACTGGAGGAAGAGGGCGTCGTCATCGACGACTTCCTCCTGCGCGACGGTCAGGTCTTCCGCGAGGAGGCGTTCCGCGAACTGCTGCTCGCCGCACCCTGGCCGGCCCGCAGCCCCGACACCAACCTGTCCGACCTGCGCGCCCAGACCGCCGCCAACGAGACCGGGATTGGCGAGCTTCACGCTCTGATCCGCCGCCATGGCTGGCCCGGAGTCTCGGCCTATGTCGGGCATGTCATGGACAATGCCGAGACCGAGGTGCGCCGCGTCATCTCCCGCCTCACCGATGGCCAGCACACGCACATCATGGATGACGGCCTGCCGCTCACCGTCTCGGTCCGCGTCGACCGGGCTGCACGCAGCGCCGTGATCGACTTCACCGGCACCGGCCCGGCGCGCGGCAACAGCTTCAACGCGCCGCCCGCCGTGACCCGCGCCGCGGTGCTTTACGTCTTCCGCTGCCTTGTCGGCGGCGACCTGCCGCTGAACGAAGGCTGCTCGCGCCCGCTTCGCATCATCATTCCCGACGGTTCATTCCTTGCGCCCGCCCCCGGCCACGCCGTCGTCGCAGGCAATACCGAGGTCAGCCAGGCCATTTGCAACGTCCTCCTTGCCGCGCTCGGCGCCAGCGCCGCCAGTCAGGGCACGATGAACAATTTCCTCTTCGGCAATGCCCGCCACCAGTATTATGAGACGATCTGCGGCGGCTCCGGCGCTGGCCCCGGCTGGGACGGTGAAGCGGCGGTCCAGACCCACATGACCAACACCCGCATCACCGACCCGGAAGTGCTGGAGCTGCGCCATCCCGTCCGGCTTGAGCGCTTCGCCATCCGGCGCGCGTCCGGTGGCGCTGGCCGTTACACCGGCGGCGACGGCGCGCTTCGCCAGATCACGGCGCTGGAGAGCATGACCGCAACGCTCGTCTCCTCCAGCCGCCTCTACCCGCCCTTCGGCATGGCTGGCGCAGGGCCGGGCGCACCGGGCCGCCAGAGCGTGCGCCGCGCAGACGGCACGGTCGAAGACCTCCCCGGCATCGCCCGCATCGAGTTGTCTCCGGGTGACAGCATCACCATCGAAACACCCGGCGGCGGTGGCTGGGGTGAGACGCCCGACTGAACGTTCAGACCGGGCGTTCAGGCGGATCGTTCAGGCAGTCACATCGACGCCGTAAAGCCAGTCCATCCGGCGGCGCACCAGACCCGGAGCGATCTTCCCGCCAAGCCACATCGGTGCATAGGTCGCCGCACGCGACACAGCCGACCGCCGGTGGAAAATCCCCATATTCGCCCGGGAGGCCGCCTGCACCTTTGCGGTTCTCGGCATCCGGGCCGCCTCGTAAAGCCGCAGACCGGCCTCCGCCTCATCCCCGCCGGACAGGCATCGCGCCAGCACGAACGCATCCTCGATCGCCATCACAGCCCCCTGCGCCAGGAATGGCAGCATCGGATGGCACGCATCCCCGAGCAGCGTGATCCGTCCCAGACCCCACAGACCGAGCGGCGCCCTGTCGAACAAGGCCCAGCGATAATGCGCCTGCGCCTTGCGGATCATTTCGACCAGCACCGGATGCCAGCCGGCAAAATCCGCCAGCGCATCTTCCCGGCGACCCTCCTCGGTCCAGCCTTCGCCGCGCCAGTCGCGATCCTCCACGACCGCCACAAGGTTTGCCATCGTTCCGCCGCGCAGCCGGTAGGTGACGCAGTGCTGCCCCCGTCCGACCCATGCGCAGGCCGTCGGCGGCGGAATGAGAGCGCCAAGCGCCGCCATCGGCACAGTCAGCCGCCAAGCGAGATTCCCGGTGAAGCGCGGCGCGTCCGGCCCGAAGAGAGCGCTGCGTATGGCCGAGTGAATGCCATCGGCCCCGATCAGAATGTCGCCCGTCTCAACATGCGCGCCATCGCCCGGAGCGGTCTCGTAATGGGCCCGCGCCTCGTCGCCGGACTGGCTGCACCCGGTCACCAATGCCCCGTGCATCATCGCGCCCGGCATGCGCCGCTCAACCGCGTCCGCCAGCACCTCGATCAGGTCCGCCCGGTGGATATGATAATATGGCGCCCCCCAGCGCTGCACGCTGGCATCTGCGAGCGGTATGTCGAAAATCACGCCGCCGGTGCGCCCGTCACGCATCTCGATGCTCTCGGGGCCGAAGGCCCGCGCCGCCACCGCGTCCGACAGGCCGAGCCGGTCGAGCACGCGCATGCCGTTGGGACTGATCTGCAGGCCCGCGCCGACCTCCGCCGTGACGGCGCTGCGTTCGAGGATTCTCACCTCATGACCGAAATGGTCGAGGCAAAGCGCTGCGGCCAGCCCGCCAATGCCGCCACCCACGATGACCGCCTTCATGGAGAAACTCCCTCCGTTGCCAGAAGGATTCTAGTGCATTGATGCTGGCGCGCCATGCGATCGCGCAAATTCCTGTCAAATCCGAACCGCGTCACAGAACGGCAGGTCCACCAGCCTGCGGCCATGGCGGTCAGCCCCCGCGGTGATCTTCCGCGCTCGCCGACGCCGCCAGCCGACCCCGCGCGTGCGCGATCTTGCGCATGACGGC
>JBGSUF010000192.1:0-3550 GCA_041736285.1 Hyphomonadaceae bacterium
GCAGGCCGGCGAGGCGGCGCGCATCACGCCGCTCGGGTCAAGCTGGGCGGTGACGATGGCGCCGGACGGGGAGAGCTTCATCGGCACATCGTCCAGCCCGTCGCAGCCGCCGCAGGTCGGGCTTTACCGCGCCGACGGCAGCCGGGTGACATGGATTGAGGAGAACCGGCTGGATGCGGGCCATCCCTATTTCCCCTACCTCAAGGATCATGTGACGCCGGAGTTCGGAACGCTGACGGCGGAAGACGGCCAGACGCTGCATTATGCCATCCTGAAGCCGCCGGGGTTTGATCCGGCGCTTCGCTATCCGGTGATCGTGGAGGTCTATGGCGGGCCGCACGTGCAAACGGTGGACAATGACTGGGAGAGCCTGTCGGACCAGTATCTGGCGCGGCAGGGCTATATCGTCTTCCGGCTGGATAATCGCGGCTCGTGGAACCGCGGCAAGGTGTTCGAGGACGTGATCCATTGGCGCACGGGCGGGCCGGAGGTACGCGACCAGCTTCTGGGTGTGGCGTGGCTCAAGGCGCAGCCCTTTGTCGATCCCGACCGGGTGGCGATTCAGGGCTGGAGCTATGGCGGATACATGACGCTGATGGTGCTGCTGCAGGCGCCGGAGGGGACGTTCGCGGCGGCCGTGTCTGGCGCGCCGGTGACGGACTGGACGCTGTATGACACCTTCTACACCGAGCGCTATATGGGCACGCCGCAGGACAATCCCGAAGGCTATTCGGCCAGTTCCGTTTTCCCTTATGCGGGCAACCTGTCCTCCCCGCTGCTGCTGATCCACGGGATGGCGGACGACAACGTGACCTTCGACAATTCGACGCGGCTGATGGCGGCGCTGCAGGAGGCGGGGAAAGTGTTCGAGCTGATGACCTATCCCGGCCAGCGCCACGGCATCCGCGGCGAGGCCCTGCAGGTGCATCTGATGCGCACACGGATGGCTTTCCTGAATCGGCACCTGAAAGACGGCGCCGACATGACAGGAAATGTGGATTGACGCCTACGGGCGCACGAATGATTGGAAACCAGATATGGTGATGTTTGCCCCGACCGGCCTCCTGACCAGCCTCCTGATCGGCTCTTTCGCCCTGACAATACTTGCAGCGGGCGTGATGGGCGAGATGGTGGGCAGTTATATCGGCACGTTCTGAAGGCTTGATCTGAATGGAGGAAACGTATGCCGGCTTTTGTCGCGACGAGTGATCAGTTCCGCGCGATGCGGGGTGACCCGCACACCGGGCCGGTCGTGATGGTTAATCTCCTGAAATTCCGGGCGAAGGCGGCCTATCCGGACGACGCCGAGGAGGCGTCTGAAAACCTCACCGGAGAAGAGGCCTACCGCCGCTACATGCAGGGGCTGGTCGCTCTTTCCCGTGAGGTGGGCAGCGAGATGATCTATTCCGGGCCGGTCGTGCGCTGGTTCATCGGCGAGGGTGACTGGGACCGCGTGCTGATCATCCGCTATCCGAACCGCGAGCGCTTCATCCACATGATCACCAGCCCGCTCTACAAGGAAATACATCGCCACCGCGAGGCCGGGCTGCTGCATCAGGATCTGATCGAGACGCGGCCGGAGCTTTGAGGGCGATGCTGGGGCTGCTCGATCAATTGCCGCTCGGGCTTGTTGTTCTGGCGTGCCTGACGCTGGGGCTGGCACCCTTCGTGCCGGAGCCGCACATCTGGGAAAAGCTGAAGATGCTGGCCGGGGGAACGCTGGTGAAGCCGATGGACGTGTTCGATCTGGCGCTGCACGGCTTGCCGTGGCTGGTTCTGGTGGCAAAGCTGGCGCGGATGGCGCTGGCGCGGGGTTGACGGGAAGGGGATCGAGAGATGAGCAGGCATTGGAGTGTTCAGCGGTGTCTTAAGGGGTGTCTCAAGGGGCGCTTTCAGGCGGGGCTGGTCGGTCTGATGGCCTTGGGGGGCTGCGCGGGCGTGGCACCGGCCGGGCCTGTGGATCAGCCGCCAATGGCCGCGCAGGCAGAGGCGCCCATGCGCGCGCTCAAGCCGTCAACGCTCTGGGTGGCGACATCGGATGAGTGGGCGCAGGAGGCCGAGGCCGTCTACGGTGAGGCGCTGGCCTATGTCACCGATCTCGCCCGGACGCGTGCACCGGGCAGCTGGGCGGTGGTGCTCGATCTCGACGAGACCGTGATCAACAATGTCGCCTATCAGATCGACATGGACCAGACAGGTCAGTCCTATTCCTCGACGACCTGGCATGTCTGGACGCAAAAGGAGGCTGCGACGCTGGTGCCGGGGGTGATGGGCTTCATCGAAGCGGTCAACCGGCTTGGCGGGCATGTGGCGTTCGTGACCAACCGGTCGGACCGCGAACAGCTGGCGACGGAGAACAACCTTGCCGCGCTGGGCATCGACCGGGGGGAGGACTTCCGGGTGCTGCTGACCCGCGCGCGCCCGGCCGGGGCATCTTCGAAGGACGGACGCTTCGGCCTCGTGCCGGCGCTGCTGGCGGCGCAGGGTTATTCGGGGGTCGAGGTGGTCGCCTTTGTCGGAGACAATGTCGGCGACAAGCCTGCAGAGGCGGGGCCTGCACAGGGGGGGCCTGCACAGGCGGGGCCTGCACAGGCGGGGACGTGGCAGTTCTTCTGCATTGATCAGGGCGCCATGTATGGCGAGCCGTGCGCCGCCGTTCCGGGGCCAGGCCGCTGACTGATATGGCCGCAGACTGAGATGGCCGCCAGCTGAGGCGTCAGTCGGCCAGCAGGATGGCGCAGATGGCCTGAAGGCCCTCGGCGTCGATGTCGTCGAACGCGTCATGATCGGTTGAGTCGACGTCGAGGACGGCTGCAAGCTGTCCGCCAGCGTCGAAGACGGGCACGACGATTTCCGAATTGGAGCGGCTGTCACACGCGATGTGGCCGGGAAACTCGTGCACGTCGGCGACGATGATCGTCTCCCCCGACGCTGCGCAGGCACCGCACACACCCTTGCCGAACGGGATGCGCAGACAGCCGAGCGTGCCCTGATAGGGGCCGACGACAAGTTCGGCGGGCTTTAGCGGATCAACCACGTAGAAGCCGGTCCAGAAAAAGCGCGGCACGAACGCCTCGGCGAGGAGGCAGGCGGCGCTGGCATAGCGGGCGGGCGTGTAGGTCTCCCCGGCAACGAGGCTGGCGATTTCCTCGCGCAGTTCGGCGTATTTCCGGCGGCGTTCTTGCGGCGTCATGGGGTGCGCTCCTGCGGTCTGGCGGGGATATGGGGGAGGGCGGCGCGCGCGCAAGAGCCGGGCGCAGGCGATGGGGTCAGGCGGCATTGCGGACGATGGCGATGATGTCCCCGCCATGCCGCTCGGCCTTCTTCTCACCGACGCCGGAAATCGCGATCAGCGTGTCGAGGCTGGTCGGCTGCGCCTCGGCGATGGCGGCAAGCGTGCGGTCATGGAAGATGACATAAGGCGGGACGCTGCGGGCCTTGGCCACGTCCAGCCGCCATTTGCGCAACGCATCGAACAGGGCCTGCGCAGCGGGTTCAAGCGCCTGCAGGCTGGACGCGTCGGCGGGCTTGCGTGATTTGCCGCGCGGAG
>JBGSUF010000237.1:0-4331 GCA_041736285.1 Hyphomonadaceae bacterium
ACGCTGGCGCGGCTCTCATCAAGGGCGGCGCTGGCCTGTACGGTCTGGGCGGGAAGCGTGCTGCGGGTCAGCGTGGCCAGGATCTGGTCCTTCTCGACCGTATCGCCCGCCTCGGCGGCCAGCGAGGCCACCCGAAGTCCGCCGGTGTCGGGAAAGACAAGAACGGCGTCGCGCGCAACGAATATGCCGGACACCGGGACGGTTTCGATGATCTCGCGCGGCTCAACCGCGATGGTCGATACGGCCGGCGGCGGCGTCGAAACCGCCGTCGCGGCCGGACCCTGCCGGTTCAGGATCAACAGCCCCGCACCCACCGCGCCGATCACAACAGCGCCGATGAAAAGATTGCGCCACGATGCTCTGTCCATACGCCGCGGCCCCTCAATCGAATGCCGGGCCAACACGTTGACTGACGCGGAGCCTGTTTTGGGGCCAATGACCGACCCAACCCTCTTCAGGTGGGATTGAGCCCGGACGGCAGCAATTGTAAAACCAGTGATATTTTGGAAGCGCCGGGGCGGCTTCGATCAAACTATATGGTGAGTTCTACCAGACGCCGTCGACGCCGGATTGACGGGACGCTCGCTCGTCGGACACAATGTCGGGCCAAAACGACGATTCATCCGGAATTCCACATCACGGCCGGGGGCCGTATTGCGGGCCCGGTCGCCCCCCTCCCCATTCCGAGGCCCGATCATGGACTTTGACGCGCTTATCCTCTCGCGGCTGCAATTTGCGTTCGTGATCTCGTTCCACATCCTGTTTCCCGCCTTCACGATCGGACTGGCCGCTTTCCTGACCGTTTGCGAAGGGCTCTGGCTGCGCACGGGGCGGGATGTTTTCAAACGTCTTTATCTTCACTGGGTGAAGATCTTTGCGCTCGCCTTTGCCATGGGTGTCGTCTCGGGCGTGGTCATGTCCTACCAATTTGGCACCAATTGGAGCGTCTTCGCCGACAAGACCGGCAGCGTGCTCGGCCCGCTCCTCGGCTACGAAGTCCTCACGGCATTCTTCCTGGAGGCCTCATTCCTTGGCGTGATGCTGTTTGGCTGGAACAAGGTCGGGCGAAAGCTGCACTTCGCCGCCACCTGCGCGGTTGCTGTCGGAACGACTGTATCGGCGTTCTGGATCCTCTCCGCCAACAGCTGGATGCAGACCCCCGCCGGTTTCGCCGTCGATGCGGAGACCGGGAATTTCTATGCCACCAACTGGATCGCCGTGATCTTCAACCCGAGCTTCCCGACGCGGCTGGCGCACATGCTGCTGGGCGCATACATCACGACGGCTGCGGTCATCCTTGCCGCTGCGGCATGGCAGACGCTGAAGGGGCGAACCGGCGCGCCGACACGCTGGCAGATGCGCATGGCTTGCGCCACGCTTGCAGCGCTGATGCCGCTTCAGGTGCTCGCAGGTCACATGTCGGGAGAAGTGGCGGAGAAGCACCAGCCGGCCAAGATCGCCGCCATCGAGGCCTGGTGCGAGACCAAGCCGGTTCAGGGCACTGCGGTCATCGCCTGGCCGACAAACACCGATTGCGGATATGCCAGCCTGGAAATCCCCGGCACCAGCGGGATCCTGTTCCCGAACGCCGCCGGTCCCTTGCGAGGGCTTGACGTCTTTCCGCAGGGCGAACGCCCGCCCGTCCTTTTGCCCTTCTATGCCTTCCGGGTCATGGTTGCGGCCGGATTGGGGATGCTCGGCATCGGCATCTGGGGCTGCTTGCTGTGGTGGCGCAAACGGCTCGACGTCCCCGGCCTCTTCCACCGGGTTGCTGTTCCCGGCGGCGCTCTTGGCTTCCTCGCCATCCTGACCGGCTGGATCACCGCCGAAGTGGGTCGCCAACCCTATACCGTCTACGGCTTCCTGCGCACCGCAGACAGCGTTGCACCCGTCACGGGCGCCGAGGTCGCTGTTTCACTTCTGGTGTTCATGATCGTCTATGCAATCATCTTTACAGCGGGCGCGGTCTACATGGCCCGGATTGCAACGCGCGGCTTCGATGACCCGCCAGAATCACCCCTGGTCCCGGAGCGTCGTGCGCCCGGCACACCGCTCGGCGCCGTCGACGAACCGGCTGAAAAGCCCGGCGACATCGTCTCGGCTGAATAGGAGAGCTGAACATGGACCTCCCTTTCATCTGGGCCATCCTGATTGCGGTCGCTGTCATGATGTACGTGCTTCTCGATGGCATGGATCTTGGCGTTGGAATGCTGACGGCCTTTGCCGAAAGCGAGACCGAACGCAACCAGATGACCGCCAGCATCGAGCCGGTCTGGGATGGTAACGAGACCTGGCTCATCCTCGGCGGCGGCGGCCTGTTTGCCGCCTTCCCGCTGGCCTATGCGGTGATCATGCCGGCTTTCTATCTGCCAATTCTCTTCATGCTGGCTGCTCTGATCTTTCGCGGTGTCGCCTTCGAGTTCCGTCACAAGGCCGTCCGGCCGACGACGCGCCGGTTCTGGAACGGCGCTTTTTATGGCGGCTCCCTTGTGGCAGCCCTGTCGCAGGGCCTGATCCTCGGCGGGTTCATTCAGGGGATCACGGTTGAAGGCCGGTCATTTGCGGGCGGCGCCTTCGACTGGCTCAGCCCGTTCTCCGTGCTTGTCGGGGTTGCGGTTGTGGCCGGATACATCCTGCTCGGATGCTGCTGGCTGGTGCTGAAGACCGAGGGTACACTCTATTCAAAGGCCCGCCGCTGGGCATTCTATGCCCTGTGTACCGTGTCGATCGGCTTTGCGGCTGTCAGCGCGGCGACGCTGTTCATTGATCCGCGCGTCACCGAGCGCTGGGGTTTTTCAATCAGCCATTTCGATCTCGGGACGCTTGTGCAACTTGCCCCGATCCCACTGGCGGGGCTGCTGCTCTCGGCATGGCTTGCGCGCGATCTCCTGATGAAACCCGGCCCCGGCTCTGCACCGGACTGGCGGCCGTATCTCCTCGCGGTGGGTATATTCCTGTCAGGGTATGTCGGCCTCGCCGTCAGCCTTTTCCCCTGGCTGGTCCCTTTTGAGCTGACAATCTGGCAGACGGCGGCGCGCGACAATGCCCTGTCATTCATGCTGGTCGGCGCTGGTGTGATGATACCGGTCATCCTGATCTACACCGCCTACGTCTACAGCCTCTTCTGGGGCAAGGTGAAAGAGGGAGACGGCTATCATGGCTAGGCTCTGGTTCCGCCCCGCCCCTCCGCCGGAAGATGGCGCGCCCGAATTGCCGACTGGCCGGAAGCTTCTCTGGTTCTTCGGCCTCATGGCCGGCAGCGTCTGCGTGGTGGCCGCATCCGCCTACGCCCTGCGAGCGCTGCTGTTCATCGGCTAGGCCCGCAGCCGCCATGGCGAATGGTTCGCACCGCAACTGCAGCCCCGGCATGACAACTCCTGCGTGACCGGCCCGGCATGGTCGGCCCGGAATAGTCCGCCGTTGAGCCAGCCCGTCACCCCAGCCTGTTTGTAGATTGCGGCGCAGGTCTGCGGCCCTGCGCCCGCCTTCAGTCACCCGCCGCGACAGCGACCCCCGTGCGCTCGGCGATGGCGGCAAACACGGCGCACACGGCGTCACGTTCAGCCAGGGTAAGTTCCGGCCGCCAGATGTCGAAAAGCAGAACGACCCGCACGCCGCCGGATTCGTTCTTCGCCTCATGCTCGAAACTGTCGTCGAACACCATGAGTTCGCCCTCGCGCCAGCTCCGCGCCTCATTGCCGACCCGCAGATAGCCAGGCCCCGGCACGATCAGCGGCAGGTGGCAGATCAGCCGCGTGTTGACGAGCCCGTGATGCGGCGGGATATGCACACCCGGCTCCAGCCGCGAGAACAGCACCGACGGTGCCTGCCCCGGTATCACGTCCAGCGGAATGCCGAGGGCCTCGATCGCCGCAACCGTCGCCGGGCAGCGCGCCGCGTTTTCCGCTTGTGTCTCACCGTTTTTCCACAGGTAGAAGGCGCTCCAGTCGCGGTTCCCGGTCAGTGCCGTCTGGCGCACATGCGGGCGGTCCGTGTCGCGCTCCACATAGGGCTGAAAGGCTGTGTCCTGCGCCATGACGCCCAGCAATTCCGCCCGGATCGCCCCGGTTTGCGCCTCCAGCGCCGCCGCCCAGCCAAACTCCGTCCGGTCATAGAACTGGCGCTGCGGCAGGCCGGGAAAGTAGAACCGCGTCGGCTGTTGCTGGTAGATCTGCTTGCGCCCCGTCAGGAGGTCCAGCGCCTCGGTCACGCGCGGCCCCGCCGCCATCGGCTCGATCCGCCCGCGCAGGAAGCGCTCATATCCCAGCGCATATTCCTGCATCCGCGCCTGCGCCCGCCCGAGTGCGTCCATCACATTGCGCGCAATCATT
>JBGSUF010000240.1:0-12260 GCA_041736285.1 Hyphomonadaceae bacterium
CAGAGGGCGGGGGCGCAGCGGCGGGGAATAGGCCGGGTGCTGGCAATGCCGCCGGTCAGGCGACGTTGCTTTCCCCTTTGCCGTCGGCCGCTCCGGCCGCTCCTGACGCCTTGTCGATGCTGGAGGGCCGGGCCAGCGGGAGATAGATCGCCACCAGCGTGCCCTTGCCGAGTTCGCTTGCGATCGTCAGTTTTCCGCCGTGCATTTCCGCGAAGGATTTCGTCAGGGCGAGGCCGAGGCCGGTCCCCTCGAAATGGCGGTCGGTGTTCGAGTTCACCTGCTCGAACGGGCGACCGAGGCGGGGCAGGTCTTCCTTCGGGATGCCGATGCCGCTGTCGCGCACGGCGATGCGCACGAAATTGTCCTTGCGCGTGACGGTCACGGCGATGCGGCCACCCCCGGAGGTGAACTTGATGGCGTTGGCGACGAGATTCAGCACCATCTGGCGGACTGCGCGATGGTCGGCCTCGATCATCGGCAGCTCGTCGGCCTCCAATGTCAGTCGCAGGCCCTTGTCACTGGCGCGGTGGCGAACCATGCGGATGGCGGCGTCCACCGGATCGACGGGGTCGATGGGCCGGGTGTTGATCGTCATCTTTCCGGCCTCGACCTTGGCCATGTCGAGAATGTCGTTGATCATGTCGAGCAGATGTTGGCCGGAGGCGAGAATGTCGGAGGCATATTCCTTGTAACGCGCGTCACCGAGCGGCCCGAAAATCTCCTTGGCGAGGATTTCCGAGAAACCGTTGATGGCGTTGAGGGGCGTGCGCAATTCGTGGCTGACGCTGGCGAGGAAGGACGATTTGGAGCGCGAGGCGCGCTCGGCCTTGTCGCGCTCTTCCTCGAAGCGATGCATGAGCTGTTCCGACTGGGCTTCGGAATATTCCAGCTTGGTCAGGAGCTTCTTCAGGCGCGCGCGCTCGGTCTCGACGCTTTCCTGCGCGCGGATGTTCGAGGTGATGTCGACACCGATGGTGATGAGGCCGCCATCGGGCGTGGTGCGCTCGATCAGCTTGAGCCAGCGGCCATCGCGCAGCATGACCTGACGCGCACGCTTTTCGCCGGGCACATCCTGAACGCTCTTGAACGCCGAACGTGCGGCAAGCTCGACGGCTTCGTGGCTGACGGCATCGCGCGCAATGTCGCCAAGGTCGAGGTCATTCACAAAGGCCGAATTCCAGACCACGAGGCGCTTGCGCTTGTCCCACAGGGCGAAGGGACTGCTGAAGCCCTCAATGGCGGTTTGCAGGCGGCTCTCGACGGCTTTCAGGCGGTTTTCAGTCGCGACCCGGTCGGTGACGTCGATCGCAATGCCGACAAAGCGCGACAGGCCGGTCTGTTCGTCGGTGATGTTCTGTCCGCGCAGTTCCAGGATGCGGCGGCCATCGCTCGCGCGTGTGCGGAAAACGCACTGGATGCGACCGGATTTGCGGCTTTCGCGCAGGGCACGCAGCAGGTTGTCGGCGTCGGTGGGATGTGCGGCGGCGATGAAGCGCTTGCCCGATACCTCGCTTTCCCCGCTCATGCCGAGGAGGGTGGCAAGCTCGGCGCTGACATAGATGTTGTCACTGTCTTGCAGCCATTCCCAGTTGCCGGCACCGGCCGACTGCATCACGAGGTCGATCAGGCGGCGGGCGTTGCGTCGCTCGGCCTCCGAGGCTTCACGCGCCTCGCGCTGGCGGACATTGTCCCGTCCGAGACCAAAGATGGCGAGCGCCGGGCCGAGGACGAGCAGCCCATAGAAGAGAAGCCGTGCCAGATCGCCCTGTGTGATCCATGCCAGCGGCGCCGCAGAGCAGGCGGTGGCTTGGGCACTGTCGATGGGGACGCAGGCGGAGACGAAGCGTCCGCCGCGCATCGGCGCGATCAGGGTTTGCGGGCCGTCGGTGACGGCTGGCGGCGGCACGGAGAGATTGCCCGCCGAGACGGCTGTGTCTCCCAGCACGGTGAAGCGCTGGGCGACCTGCGGCGCGGGCAGCCATTCGGCGACCGGGGCGAAGGCCAGCATGTCGGCGCTGCCGGAAAGGCGCACGGCGACAACGATATCCCCCTCGGCAGACACGCCGAAAGCGTCGCCCGTGCTGATCAGCCGTGTCGCGGTGCGCGTGGCGGCGAGGATGCGGGGATCATCGGCGCGGGCGGCATCGGCCAGCGTCATGATGGTGTCGATGTCGGGAGAAGTCTGCGCCACCAGATCCAGCGAGGCACCGGTGCGGGCGCCGATCTCGACGGCATTTCGCATCAGCCGCGCGCGGTTGTGCAGGCGCTCGGCGATGATGAGGGCCTGCGCGTCCTGTCCCTCACGGGCGGCGGCGTTGGACTGGTTGCGATCATCGAACGCCTTCAGGCCGAGGGCGAAAACCTCCAGGCCGAGAATGGCGAGCAGCACCGGACGCAGGCGTGAACTGGCAATGTCAGGTCTCCCGGACGTTCGGCGCGTTGCCTTCACGGATTTGCGTGCCTCGCCCAAATGCATAGCCCCAGCCTGTTACGAATCAGCGTTTGCTGACGCGCGAACCGTCTGACTCTGCTACAGCATCAATGATTGCGACACTGTTAATTTCCTCGAAACCCTCTGTTAACCGAGCGCGCGCTGAACGATGTCGGCGGCATTGCGCGACAGGCTGGCTTCGGCGAGCTGTTTCAGCGTGGCCTCGGCGCTCGCCCTGGCGACGGGTTCGAGGCGTTTCCACTGCTCGAATGCGGTCAGGAGCCGCGCGGAAAGGGCCGGGTTGAGCGGGTCGATCTCGCGGACCATTTCCGCCACAAGACGGTGGCCCTCGCCGTCGGGGCGGTGGAAGGCGGGCAGGTTGCTCATCGCGAGGCTGGCGAGCACGCTGCGCACACGGTTGGGATTGCGCAGGTCGAAGGCGGGATGGCGGGTCAGCGCGCGGGCCCGCTCCACGGCGTCGGCGGCCGATGTCATGGCCTGAACGGAGAACCATTTGTCCATCACGATCGGGGCGTTCGCCCAGCGGGCCGCGAAGGCATCCAGCGCCGCATTGGCCTCCGGCGTGGCCGTTTCGATCAGCGCGGTGAGGGCGGCGAGGCTCTCGGTCATGCTGACGGCGCCGTCAAACAGGGCGGCCAGACGGGCGATGTCAGCGGGCTCGCGGGTCATCGACAAGACGGCCATCGCCGCCCCGCGCAGCGCCCGGATTCCAGCCTGATCGGCGTCGGGTCGGAACGGGGTCGGCTCGGGCGTAGCGAGAATGTCGCGGGCATCACCGGCGAAGGCCTGTGCGAGCGCCGCGCGGACAGAGCGCCGCGCTGCGGCCAGCGCTGCCGGGTCGGCGGGATCGCGCTCCATGAAAAGCTCGTTCACGGTGGGCACACGCAGCATCAGCGCGGCAAGCGCCGGTTGGCCGCTGCGCCGGTTGATCGCGGTGTAGACCGAGGAGATGAAGCCGTCATCGGGCACGGTCGCGTCGCCGTGGTCGGCCCGTTCGAGGATGGCCCCGCGCAGCAGCGACTGCACACCGTCCCACTGGTTGAAGGCATCGGTCTCGATCTCGACAAGGCGCAGGCGTTCCTCGCGCGTCATCGGTACGTCGGTGCGCACCGGGGCTGCAAAACCCCGGTTGAACGACAGGAGCGGGCGCGTCACAGCGGCCGGGAGGGACAGCGCGAACCGGGCTGCGCTGTCGGTCAGGACGGGTTTCTTGCCGCCAAGCAGATCTGCGCCGCCATAGCTTTCACCGGTGTCGGCATCGAAGACGCAGACGTCGAGCGGAATGGGCAGGGGCAGGCTGGCGAGGGGATGGTCCATGCCGGGCAAAGACTGGCTGACATGCAAGGTTGCCCCGTCCGGCCCGGTTTCGATGCGGGCCTCGACAAGCGGTGTGCCGGGGCGGGCATACCAGACGAGGAAATCCTCCAGATTCTGGCCGGAAGCCTCGGCAAAACAGGCATAGAAGTCCTCGATGGTGACGGCCTGTCCGTCATGGCGGTCGAAATACAGCGTCATACCGCGGGCGAAGGCGTCGGCGCCGATGAACGCGCGGAGCATGCGGATAAGCTCCGATCCCTTCTCGTAAACCGTGGCGGTGTAGAGATTGTCGATCGAGCCAAGCTCCGTCGGCCGGACCGGGTGGGCGAGGGGGCCTGCATCCTCGGCAAACTGGCGCGCGCGAAGGCGCAGCACGTCCTTGATCCGCTGCACGGCAGGATCGCGCATGTCGGCGCTGAATTCCTGATCGCGAAAGACCGTCAGCCCCTCTTTCAGGCAGAGCTGGAACCAGTCGCGGCAGGTGATGCGGTTGCCGGTCCAGTTGTGGAAATATTCGTGGGCGACAATGCTCTCGATGGCTTCGAAGTCGGCATCGGTCGCCGTCTCTGCGTCGGCCAGCACATAGGCCGAGTTGAAGATGTTGAGGCCTTTGTTTTCCATCGCGCCAAAGTTGAAGTCGCGCACGGCGACGATGTTGAAGACGTCCAGATCGTATTCGCGGCCAAACACCTCCTCGTCCCAGCGCATCGAGCGCTTGAGAGCGTCCATCGCATAGGCGGCGCGCGCGCCATCGCCCTTGTCGACATGAATGCCGAGCGTCACGGTGCGTCCGTTCATGGTGGTGAACTGGTCGGTCATCACGTCATAATCGCCGGCGCACAGGGCGAACAGGTAGGACGGCTTGGGGTGAGGGTCGTCCCAGGTGGCAAAGTGGCGGGCTGCGCCGTCATCGCCGGTCTCACCGGGCGAGCCATTGGACAACAGGATTGGATATTGCGCCCGGTCGGCCGACATGCGCACGGAAAAGCAGCTCATCACGTCCGGCCGGTCGGGCCAGTAGGTGATGCGGCGGAAGCCCTCCGCCTCGCACTGGGAACAAAACCGCCCGCCCGACATGTACAGTCCCGACAGCGCCGTGTTGGCCGCTGGCGCGATGGCGACCTCGGTCTGAAGGGTAAAGGCGTCCGGAAGGCCGGGGATTTCAAGGCCGTGCGCGTCCAGCGTGTATTCGCCTTCGCCGAGGGGGCGGCCATCGACGGAAATCGCGATCAGCTCCAGCTCTTCGCCGTCAAGCTCCAGCGCTGCGTCGGCCGCGCCGGTTCGCCGCACCTGCATCGACGCGCGCACCAGCGTGCGGCCGGGACTGAGCGCGAAGTCGAGCGCGACCCGGTCAATGGCAAACGGAAAGCGTTGATAGTCGGCCAGCCTGATCCGGGTGGGCGTGTCGGTGCGCATGAGAGGTTTCCAGTCCTGACGGGGGGCGTGTCAGGCAGATGTAACCGCGATGCCATCTCATGCAATGGGGCAGGTGCTACTCGGCCGCCTGATCCTCGTCGGTGACCGGCGGGCCGCTGTTTGCGCGCGCCTTCTGGGCAACCTCGATATCGTAGACATGGCGGAGGATGCCGACGCCCTTGCGGGCCATGTCCTTCAGGTCGTCGGAGGCATCATCACCGGCCCGCTTCACATGATCGACGAGTTGGCGGACGATGCGCAGCATTTCCGGGCCGTTGACCATGACGCGCGACTGGAACTCGATGCGCACGGGGTCACGGTCATATTCGGCGCCCGGAACGCGCCAGCCGCCCCAGTCAAGGTCGTCGGTCATCACGACCGGAAATGTGCCGGGAAAGGGATGGGCGGCCGTGGCGCCTTCGGACTGCTGCCAGCGGTTCTTCATGCGGAAGATGCGCCAGTTGTCGAGGGCGATCTCCTCGGACTTGTGCTCGGGGCCGCGCATGGCCGCTTCCGACACCAGTTCGCCGGCGGAAAACTCACGGCCAAGACCGACATCATAGGTCACGCGGAGCGGTTCCTCCACGCCCTTGACCCAGTGCGGAATGACACGTTCGACGAGAGTCCAGGTTCCCACCGGCTTGATGAAGACCTTCTGCCCCTTGTGAAACAGCGCGCGCGCCATGCTCTTTTCCCCGTGTCCAAGACCGAAACGAATGTCTGCCAGAAGTGGGTTGAAATAGCGTGAACCGAAAACGCCGGATTTCGCGCATATCCCATTGTGGAGGAAATCTCTGCGGCGCAAGCGAAACACCGCGCAAATGAATCGGATCATGAATCCAAGGAGAATCAAATGTCTGTGAAATATAACGTTGTCTGGAGTCTGGTCTTTTTCTTGTTGGGAGCCGCGCAGGCGCTGCTCGCCTTCCTGGTCTTGCAGGGAAGCGGTGATTTCTCCGTCGGGCTCGTTGTCGGGCCGATGTTGATGTTGCTCAGCGTCCTGTCAGTGATCAATCCGTTGTATACGCTGTCTGGAGACGAGCTGCAGGCCCGCAACCTCATGGGGATGACGCTTAAGCGTAATGGTTTCGACAGGCTGAAGGTCGAGACAGAAGGCCAGCCCGGCGAAAAGCGGCTTTACGTTGTCAGGAAATCGGGAAAGGCTAAGCGGCTGATGTCGACAAACAGCGTCATGCTGCAAAAGAATCAGGTTGCGGCCCTGATCGGCGAGATCGAAAGTCGCAAGGCATTCTGACAAACTGGGGGAGAGTTTCGCATGCTGAAGCCGGACGGGGTGACATTCGAGACGGTGACAGGTGTCGGCGGGGTGAACCTTCGGGTGGCGGTCGCCGGGCAGGGGCCGCTCATCGTTCTGGTCCACGGGTTTCCCGAGAGCTGGTATTCTTGGCGGGCGCAAATCCCCTTCCTGGTCGGGCTGGGCTACAAGGTCGCGGCCATGGATGTGCGCGGCTATGGCGGCTCCGGCGCGCCGGAGGCGATCGAAGCCTATGACATGCAAACGATGACCGGCGATGTGGCGTCGGTCATCGACGCACTCGGGGACGGGTCGCCTGCGGTGGTGATCGGCCATGACTGGGGCGCGCCGATTGCGTGGAACACGGCGCTGGTTCATCCCCGGCGGGTGCGGGCCGTGGCGGGCATGTCGGTGCCGCACTCTCCGGCGGGGGAATACAGCCTGCTCGATTTTGCCGACATGGCCTTCACCAAAGCGGGGCGGTTCTTCTACATCGTGTACTTTCAGGAACCGGGCGCGGCGGAGGCCGAACTGGAAGCGGACGTGCGCACGACACTGGCAAAGATCTATTATTTTTGGTCCGGCGAAATCCCGGCGGACGCGCGCGATGCGCACAAGCCTGTTGGGGATGTGCTGCTGAACACCGTGCCTCATCCGGGGCGGGAGTTTCCGTGGTTCACGGCGGCCGATCTGGACTATTACGCCAGCCAGTTCGAGCGCTCCGGGTTTCGCGGGCCGCTGAACCGCTACCGGAATTTCGCCCGCGATCGGGCCTTTCTTCATGGCCTCCCGGACGGGCAGAAGATCATGCAGCCTGCACTCTTCCTTGCCGGGAAGAAGGACGGCGTGTTGCGCATGTTCCCGACCGATCCTGTCGAGGCGATGCAGCCGCACTTTGCGGACCTGCGCGGCTGCGTGCTGATCGACGACATCGGCCATTGGACGCAGCAGGAAGCGCCCGATGCAACGAATGCAGCGCTGAAGGACTGGCTGGCCGGGCTTTAGGACGCCGGTTCAGCTTTGCGTGCGGGTCTGCGTCAATTCGATCATGACGCCGATGGTGGAAATCCACATCAGCGCCTCATCGGAGACGCCCTCGCTGCGCAGGAACTCCGTCAGGAGAGCGGCGGCCGAGGCCGGGGTCGAGGCGCACTGCGCAACGGCGCTGCGAATGGACGGGACGGTGCGTTCCGAGAAGGTTTGCGCCATTTCGGCAATGTCGGGTGCCATGCCGACGAGCCGGATCGCCTCCACCATGCCGATGTCCGCAGGCGAGTCCCGCAGGTCGCGCAGCATCCGCAATTCCTTGCGGTGCCCGGCGGCAAACCCGTCGAAAATCCGCTCCTTCTGCCAGTCCACCCATTCGGCCGTGCATGGCTCTGGCTCAAGCGAGGCGCAGGCGGAGAGGCCGATGAAAAGACACGCGGTCACAAGGGCTTGCGGTCTGGTTTTCATGTTTTGCCTCAATCTTTGGGTTCGTCACCGGGGTGAGCATTGCCGCCCGGCGGGCACGGTGCAAGTGATTTGATCCGCGCGGCGGTGGCAAGGCTCACGGAATCGCTGGACCTTGCACGCTGCGCGTCCTAACACGCCGATGAAACTCACCATCTCGCGCCGGGTTCCGGTCCGGCGCTTCTGGTTGCCAGGATAAAGCCCCATGTCATCTCCCGTCATCGACACATCCCGCGAACACGATATGGCCAATGCCATCCGCGCGCTCGCCATGGACGCGGTGCAAGCCGCCAATTCGGGCCATCCCGGCATGCCGATGGGCATGGCGGATGTCGCCGCCGTCCTGTTCAACCGGTTCATGAATATTGATCCGGCCCGCCCGGACTGGGCCGACCGGGACCGTTTCATCCTGTCGGCGGGCCATGGGTCGATGCTGGTCTATGCCATCCATCACCTGCTCGGCTACCACGATATGCCGATGGAGCAGCTTCAGGGTTTCCGCCAGCTTGGATCGCGCACGGCCGGGCATCCGGAATACGGCCATGCGGCGGGCATCGAGACGACGACCGGGCCGCTCGGCCAAGGGCTTGGCAATTCCGTCGGCATGGCGCTGGCCGAGCGGATGCTGAACGCGCGCTTCGGTGACGCGCTGGTCGACCACTGGACCTATGTGATCGCGGGCGATGGCTGCCTGATGGAGGGCATCAGCCACGAGGCCATCGACATGGCCGGGCATTTGAAGCTCGGCCGGCTGATCGTGCTGTGGGATGATAACGAGATCTCCATCGACGGCGCGACCAGCGTTTCCACATCGACCGATCAGAGCGCAAGGTTCGAAGCGTCGGGCTGGCATGTCGTGCGCGGCGTTGACGGGCATGACCGGGAGGCGGTCGCGCGGGCCATCGAGGAAGCGCGGCAGGATTCGCGTCCGTCGATGATTGCCTGCCGCACCGTGATCGGGTTCGGCGCACCCACCAAGAAGGGCACCGCAGGGGCGCATGGTTCCCCGCTTGGGCCGGATGAGATCCAGGGCGCGCGGGCGGCCATTGGCTGGAGCCATCCCCCGTTCGAGATTCCGCAGCACGTCTATGACGGCTGGCACAAGATTGCGGTGCGCGGCGGGTCGAAGCGGCTGGGCTGGCAGGAGCGGCTCGATGCGTCGGCGCACAAGGACGCGTTCGAGGCGATGATGGCCGGCGTCGACAAGGCCGCGCTCGATGCGGCCATTGACGCGCACAAGGCGCAGATGAGCACGCAGAAACCAAACAAGGCGACGCGCGTCTCCTCCCAGATGGCGCTGGAAGTCATCAATGCGGCGCTTGCCAACACCGTCGGCGGGTCGGCGGACCTGACCGGCTCGAACAACACCAAAACCAAAGGGATGGAGCCGGTCACCGCGGCCAATTATGGCGGGCGCTATATCCATTACGGCGTGCGCGAGCATGGCATGGCGGCGGCAATGAACGGCATCGCCCTGCATGGCGGGTTTTATCCCTATGGCGGGACATTCCTCGTCTTTACAGACTATTGCCGCCCGTCCATCCGCCTGTCGGCGCTGATGGGGGTTCCGGTCGGATATGTCATGACGCATGACTCCATCGGCCTTGGCGAAGACGGACCGACGCACCAGCCGGTCGAGCACCTGTCGGCGCTGCGCTGCATTCCGAACCTCTACGTCTTCCGGCCGGCTGATGCGGTGGAGACCGCCGAAGCCTGGCAGTTCGCGCTGAGCGCCGCCAATACGCCGAGCGTTCTGGCCTTGACGCGTCAGAACCTGCCCACCGTTCGCCATGAGCACACGGCGCAGAACCTTGTTGCGCGCGGGGCCTATGTGCTGCGCGAGGCGGAAGGCGCGCGGCAGGTGACGCTGATCGCCACCGGTTCGGAGATCGAGATTGCGCTGGCGGCGGCGGATATGCTCGCGGGTGAGGGAATTGCGGCGGCGGTTGTCTCTGCGCCATGCCTTGAGCTGTTTGCGGCGCAGGATGCGGCCTATCGCGCGAGCGTGCTCGGCACCGCGCCGCGTGTTGCCGTCGAGGCTGGCGTGCGCCAGAGCTGGGACCGCTGGCTGGGCGACAATGGCGCATTCGTCGGGATGACGGGCTTTGGTGCATCCGGTCCGATCGAGGCGCTGTATGAGCATTTCGGCATCACGCCGAAGCATGTGGCGGCCGCCGCGAAAGCGCTGATCGGATGAGCGCGCTGCCCATCATCATTTCGCCCTCCATCCTGTCGGCGGACTTTGCGCGGCTTGGCGAGGAGGTCCGCGCGATCGAGGCGCAGGGCGCCGACTGGGTGCATGTCGACGTGATGGACGGCCATTACGTGCCAAACCTCACCATCGGGCCAATGGTCGTCAAGGCGATCCGGCCGCATGTGAAGGGCGTCATGGATGTCCACCTGATGATTGCGCCGGTTGACCCCTATCTCGAAGCCTTCGCGGAGGCGGGGTCAGACATCATCACCGTGCATGCGGAAGCCGGGCCGCATCTCGACCGCTCGCTGCAAGCCATCCGCGCCATGGGAAAGAAGGCGGGCGTCTCGCTCAACCCGTCGACGCCGCCGGAGGCGCTGGAATATGTGCTGGACCGGATCGATCTGGTGCTGGTCATGTCGGTCAATCCGGGCTTTGGCGGGCAGAGCTTCATCGAAAGCCAGATTGCCAAGATTGCCCGGCTGAAGGCGATGATCGGCGACCGGCCGGTGCATATTGAGGTCGATGGCGGTATCACGCCGCTGACCGCGCCGCGCGTCGTGGCCGCCGGGGCCAATGTTCTGGTTGCAGGCTCGGCCGTGTTCAGGGGCGGATCGCCCGACACGCCGGAGGTTTACGGCGCCAACATCGCCGCCCTGCGCGCCGCAGCGGAGCATGCGCGGGGTTAGGGGAGAAGCGTCAGGGTTATTGGCAGGGGTAAGCGACCAAGTCCTCCCCTTCAGCACTCCACCACGTTGACGGCGAGGCCGCCCTGGCTGGTTTCCTTGTATTTCGAACTCATGTCGAGCCCGGTCTGGCGCATGGTCTCGATGACCTGATCGAGGGAGACCTTGCTGGCGGTGGTCGAGTGCAGGGCGAGGCGGGCGGCGTTGACGGCCTTGACCGCGCCGATGGCATTGCGCTCGATGCAGGGGATCTGGACGAGGCCGCCGACAGGGTCGCAGGTCAGGCCGAGATTGTGCTCCATGCCGATCTCCGCGGCGTTGGCGACCTGAACAGGGCTTGCGCCCCAGACCGCCGCCAGCCCTCCCGCTGCCATCGAACACGCCACGCCGACCTCCCCCTGACAGCCCATTTCCGCCCCCGAAATCGACGCGCGCTGCTTGTAGAGGAGGCCGATGCCGCCGGCTGTCAGAAGGAATGTCCGCCGGGCCTGGTTGTCCTGCGCCTCATCGGTGCAGTATTGGCGGATGATGGCTGGGATGATGCCGGCCGCGCCATTGGTCGGCGCGGTGACGACCTGTCCGCCGGCGGCGTTTTCCTCATTCACCGCCATGGCGAAGACATTCAGCCAGTCGAAGAGCTGCTCGCGCTCGTTGGACTGTAGCGATGACTGCAGCTTGCGCCACAGCGCCGGCGCCCGCCGCGTGACTTTCAGCCCGCCCGGCAACATCCCCTCCCGTACCAGCCCGCGCGCAATGCAGGCGAGCATCACGTCAATGATCCGGTCAATCTGGCCGAGCGTGTCGGCGCGCGGCCGCATGGCATCTTCATTGGCGAGGATGACATCGTGGATAGCCATGTTCTCCTGTGCGCAGATGGCCAGCAATTCGGCCGCCGAACCGAAAGGATACGGCACGTTGACGGCGGTCGGCACCAGATCGTCCTTCACCGGCGTGAGCAGCTGGCGCTCGGTCGCGATGAAGCCGCCGCCGGTGGAGTAGTAGGTCTCGTCCGCCAGCGTCTCGCCGTCGGCGGCAAAGGCCAGCAGGCGCATGCCGTTGGGGTGGAGCTTCGGGATGATATCATAGGCGAAATGAATGTCGGTGGCCGGGTCGAAGGGGATGAGCGGGCCGCCGGGCAGGGTGATCTCACAGCGCTCGTAAATGCGCGCAACGGTGTCGTCGGCGCTCTCCGGGTCGAGGGTCTCCGGCGCATAGCCCGCAAGGCCGAGGATGACCGCCTTTGGCGTCGCATGACCCTTTCCGGTGAGGGCGAGCGAGCCCTGAAGCTCGACCCGCAGGCGGGCGGTGGCGGCGAGGTGGCCGCGGCGTTCCAGATGGTCGATGAAGCGGGCCGCAATGCGGATCGGGCCGACCGTGTGGGAGGAGGACGGACCGATGCCGACGCGGAAGATGTCGAGGACGGAAAGCATGGCGGCTCAGCCTTCGCGCAGGTGCGGCAGGACGGCCAGCATGGGCTCGACCGCGGCG
>JBGSUF010000246.1:0-10434 GCA_041736285.1 Hyphomonadaceae bacterium
CCGCCGCCCTCGAAACCCTCACCCGGACGGATGGCGTGCGCGCGCTCGAAAGCGTTCGCCTCGCCACCCCCGATGGCCGGCTGCTTGATCTGGAGCGTTCCGGCACGACCGCCCGCCTCGCCGACGTGGACACCGGGGAGACCCGAGAGCTGGCGCAGTCCTATGGCCGGGGCGGCGATGTACTGCTGCGCGATGACACCGGGCTGGTCGTCCTGCGCCTTACGGGACGCGGCAATGCCATCCTCTATGAGACCGAAACCAGTCTCGGCGAGCCGCTGTCGGCCCTGACCAGCGAAAGCGGGACCATTTTCGGACCCTCGCTAAAATCGGGCCCCTCGCCAAGGTCCGGCTCAAGCGGCTGATCCGCCTCACATCTGCGGTCGCCAGTCTGCCGGGGCCAACTCGAACGTCTCGAACTGAAACCCCGGCGCGACGGTGCAGCCAAGCAGCGTCCACGCGCCAAGACTTTCGGCTGTCTGCCAGTGATGCGCCGGAACCGTGAATTGCGGCCGTTGCCCGCTGCGAAGGTCTGGCCCGAGCGTCTGCGTTCTCGCCCCGATGCCTTCCGGCGGCGAAACGGTCAGGACCAGCGGCCCGCCCGCATACCAGTGCCAGGTCTCGGCCGCATCAATGCGATGCCAGGCCGACACATCGCCCCCTTCAAGCAGGTAGTAGATCGACGTGCCATGCGCCCGTCCGCCTGCGCCCTCATCCCGAAATGTCTCGGCATACCAGCCGCCCTCCGGATGTCGCTCCAGCTCGAGCGTGCGGATGATTTCCCTCACGCCGAGATCGCCCGAAATCGCGCCCTGCATCAGAAACTGTCCTTGCGGGCGCGGATTTCCGCAAACGTTGCCACCGCGTCGCCCGCATGTCCCATCGCCGACTGCAAGGCGGGCTCTCCCGCCCGCAGGAAGGGATTGGCCGCGCGCTCGGCCCGGATCGTCGTCGGCACCGTCGGCTGGCCATCGCGTCGCAATTCCTCCACACGCTGCGCATACGCCAGAAGCGCCGCATTGCCGGGATCGACGCTCAGCGCAAACCGCGCGTTTGCCGCCGTGTATTCGTGCGCGCAGTAGACGCGCGTCTCCTCCGGCAGCGCGGCGAGCCTCGACAGGCTGTCCCACATCTGGGCCGGGCTTCCCTCGAACAATCGCCCGCAGCCGAGGGCAAACAGCGTATCCCCGACAAAGGCCACGCGAGCGTCCGGCAGGTGAAAGGCAATATGCCCCGCCGTATGCCCTGGCACCTCGATCACGCGCGCACGCAGCGAGCCGAGCGCCACCTCATCCCCCTCCCGGCACGCCCGGTCCAGCCCCGTTATCCGCCCGGCCTCGCCCTCCGGCCCGGCAATCGTGCAGCCCCACTGCGCCTTCAGCGCTGCATTCCCCCCGGTGTGATCGGGATGCCAGTGCGTGTTCCAGATCACTGTCAGCCGCCACCCTTTCGCGGTGAGCTGACGATTGATCTCGTCGGCGTCCGGGGTGTCGATGCAGGCGGTCTCCCCGCTCGCGGGATCATGCAGGAGGAAGCCGTAATTGTCTTTCAGGCAGGGGAATTGGTGGATGATTGGCATTGTCATGGCGGCGCGTCCTTCGGTCTCGCCCCTTGGCGCGGGGTCATGAAAGCGCCAGACTAGCCGCGAGCTTCGTGCAGACCAATAACCAAGACCGGACAAGATGCGCCAGAGCGCCGAACAGATCGCCGCCTTCTACCAGACAAGGCTGGGGCGGGCCGCTGCGGGCCTCCTCGTCGAGCGGACCGCCGCCCTGTGGCCGACACTGGCCGGCGAAACCGTTCTCGGCCTCGGCGAGGCGCGCCACCTTGCCGGTCCACTCACATCTGACGCCGCCGCGCTGGCCCTCGTTGACCTGCACGCGCGCACTCCCTTGCCATGGCAGGGCGAGCGTGGCCGCGGCAATGTCGTCCTCACCGCACACGAAACCCGCCTGCCCTTCGCAGATCAGTCCTTCTCCCGCGCCATTCTCGTTCATGCACTGGAGGAGGCCGAAGACCCGCGTCGCTTCATCCGCGAGGTCTGGCGCGTCACAAACGCGGAAGGGCGCATCCTGGTGATCGCCGCGAGCCGGGGCGGGCTATGGTCGCGGGCCGAGGCGACCCCGTTCGGGCATGGCCGCCCGTGGACCCGTTCCCAGCTCTGGCGGCTGCTTGAGGCGGGCATGTTCCAGCCGACAGCGTGGGCTTACGCGCTGCATATGCTGCCGCTGGACTGGCGCGTCATCGCCGGCGCGGCCTCGGCATGGGAGCGAACGGGACAGGCGTTCTGGCCGCGCCTTGGCGGGGTTGTCATGGTGGAGGCGGTCAAGCGGCTGGTGATTTCACCGAATGCCCCGGCCCGCGTGCCAACGCGTCAGACCAGAGGCGCAAGGGCCGTCGGCGGCGCAGCGGTCCGCGATCCGCAAAGCCGTCAGCACACGCCTGACACGCGTGAAGAGAATCAGGATTGACGCCAGCGCCTGACATGCAAGTATTTTTGCACGTGCGAAGACTTCAACACCGCAACGGGGCCAGGTCATGAAATTCATCATCGCTGTTTTCAAGCCAAGCCGCCTCGATGCGGTCATCGAAGGGGTATCGGCCGCCGGGGCCACCGGCCTCACAGTCTCCGAAGTGCGCGGCTATGGCCGCCAGCAGGGCAAGACGGAGGTCTATCGCGGCGCGGAATATGAAGTGAAACTCCTGCCGAAAGTGCGCGTCGAAATCGCCTGTCAGGACGATCAGGTCGAACGTGTCGTCGAGGCCATCTCAGCCGCCGCGAACACCCAGAAGATCGGCGACGGAAAGATTTTCGTGCTCGACCTGGAATCGGCACTGCGCATCCGCACCGGCGAACGCGACGGCCTCGCCATCGACAACTGAGGCCGCCTGCACACCCTCAATCGCCCCTCAGCCGCACCCTCAGTCGCCGCTCAGCCGACCCGCCGCAGATGCAGGATCGCCTCCGCCGCGCGCCAGTTCAGCCCGGCCAGTCCTCCGGCGCGGAACGGACCCACCCGGCCCGCCGTCACCCCCGCCGTCGCGACGACGGCAAGTCCCAGTTCCCCGGCCAGATCAACCATATCGACAACGGTACAAGGATGCAGCGCCGCCGCTGCAAACCATTTGGCCCCCGTCGGCGCGGGCATGCGCCCGGTCGAAAGCAGGCCCAGCCGCCTGCGCCAATAGCCATAGTTTCGGAAGGACACGATCACTTCCGGCGCAATCCGCCCCAGTTCCGCGAGGACGTCCGCCGGCCGGCGCATCTCCTGAATCGCCTTGGAGACGATGGCGACATCGAAACTGTCGTCCGGATAGATGGCGAGATCGGTGCCCGCATCCCCCTGCATCACACTCAGCCCGCGCGCCACCGCCCGCGTCACGCCGACCTCGGAAACCTCCAGCCCGCGCGCAACAGCGCCGCGCTCCGCCACTAAGAGAGCCATCAGTTCACCCTCGGCGCACCCGACATCGAGCACCCGCGCGCCCGGCCGGATCCGGCCGGCGATCGCCAGATGATCGGCTCTCACGACCGCGAGCGTCTGCACCCCGGTCACGATGCCACCCCGAATCCGCCGCGCCTGTCGCCTTCCGTCTGGAGGAAACCCGCCAGCGCCGTCTCGAACGCAGGCTCGTCCAGAAGGAAGGCGTCATGGCCCTTGTCGCTGGCAATTTCGAGATGGCTGGCGTCACATCCCGCCGCGATCAGCGCCGCCGCAATCGCGCGCGTCTCCTCGGGCGGATAATGCCAGTCGGACGAGAAGGCGAACGTCAGAAACCGCGCCGGATTGCCGCGGAAAGCCTCCGCAAGACGCCCGCCATGCGCTGCGCCCATGTCGAAATAATCCATCGCCCGCGTGACATAGAGATAAGTGTTGGCATCGAAACGGTCGACAAAGCTCGCCCCCTGATGCCGCAAATAGCTCTCGATCTGGAAGTCTGCTTCAAAGCCGAAGGTTGGCCGCTCGCGGTCCTGCAGGCCACGGTCGAATTTCCGCTTCAGCGCCGCCTCCGACACATAGGTGATGTGCGCCGCCATCCGCGCCACGGCCAGTCCGCGCGCGGGCCTGCGCCCGGCCTCCAGATATTGCCCGTCGCACCAGTCCGGATCGGCCATGATCGCCTGCCGCCCGACCTCATAGAAGCCGATATTCTGCGCCGAATGGCGCGCCGCCGTGGCGATCGGCACAGCCAGCCGCACCCGCCCCTTCGCCTGCGCTGCCCATTCCAGCACCTGCATCCCGCCCATCGAGCCGCCAATCACGGCAAACACCTCACCGACGCCGAGCGCATCGACGAGGGCAATCTGCGCGCGCACCATGTCGGCGATTGTGATGACCGGGAAGCGCGCGCCCCATGGCCGCCCGTCCGCCGGACAGTCCGAAGCTGGCCCTGTCGAGCCCATGCAGCCGCCCAGCACATTGGTCGCGATGACGAAATGGCGTTCCGTGTCGACAGGCTTGCCCGGCCCGACGATGGACGGCCACCACGCGGGCCGCCCGGTCACCGGATTGGGGCCGGCGACGAACTGGTCACCCGTCAGCGCATGACAGATCACCACCGCATTGCCGCCGCCCGGCGCCAGCTGGCCCCACGTCTCATAGGCGATCTCCACCCCCTCCAGCACCCGCCCACAATCGAGGGCGAGCGGCGCGCTGAGCGTCATCCGGCGCAGCCCCGAAGGCGTTGTGGAGGCGTGTGTCATCATGGTGCGTCAGGTGAAAGCAGGCACACGCGAAGTCAAGCGGCGCGCCGCGTGATCCCTGCCCTCCCTTGACCTTGCTGCCAAGGCGTCGCACGAAACGGGCTCCACGCACGGGAGACGGACATGAACCAGCCACAGCCGAACGAGAGCATCCTTCAGATCACGCCCTACAAAGGGGGTGAGAGCCTTGTCGGCGGCTGGAAACTTTCGTCCAACGAGAACCCGCTCGGCTGTTCGGAAAACGCCAAGGCCGCCGTGCGGGCCGCCGCTGATGGCCTTGAAATCTACCCTGACGGATCGGCGCGCGTGCTGCGCGAGGCGATCGGACGAAAGTTCGGCATTGATGCCGCCCGCATCGTCTGCGGCGCAGGCTCGGACGAGATCTTCCAGCTTCTTGGCCGGGCTTACCTTCGTCCCGGCGATGAAATCCTGCAGACGGCGCACGGTTTCCTTGTCTATTCCCTCGTCGCCCAGCAGTCCGGCGCGACCACGATTTCAGCCCCGGAAAAGGACTACACCACCGACGTCGACGCCCTGCTTGAGCGGGTCACCGACCGCACCCGCATCGTCTTCATCGCCAATCCCAACAACCCGACCGGCACCGTCATCCCGTTCGAGGATATCCGCCGCCTGCACAGGGGTCTTCGCGAGGACGTTCTGCTCGTCCTTGACGGGGCCTATGCCGAGTATGTCCGCCGCAACGACTATTCGGCCGGGCTGGAGCTGGCCGGAGAGGCGCCGAACGTGGTGATGACGCGCACCTTCTCGAAGATACATGGCCTCGCCGCCCTTCGCCTTGGCTGGGCCTTTGGTCCGGAAAGCGTGATCGACGCCATCCACCGTGTCCGCGGCCCGTTCAACGTCAACGCCCTGGCGCAGGCGGCCGGCATCGCCGCCCTTGCCGACGACAAATTCGTCGACCGCAGCATCAGCCACAACGCCGCAGAGCTCGCGCGCGTGACGGGCGGCCTCGAAAAGCTCGGCTATGAGGTCACACCCAGCGTCTGCAATTTCGTCCTCGTCCATTTCGGCACCGACAAGAAAACCGGTGCCGCAGCCGCCGACGCCTTCCTGCGCCAGCGCGGCATTTCGGTTCGCGGCATGGGCGCTTATGGCCTTCCGGGGGCGTTGCGCATCTCCATCGGTGTCGACACCGCCAATGACAGCGTGCTGGCCGCTCTCGAAGACTTCGCACGGCATCGCTGAAGACGATGAGCGCCGTCTTCGACACCATCGCCATAATCGGCGCGGGACTGATCGGCACATCCATCGCCCGGGCAGCCGGCGAAACCGGCGCCGCTGCGTCGATACGCCTGTACGATGCCAACGCCGACGTCCGCCGACGCGCCACTGCCCTTCAAATCGCTGAAGTCACCGAAACCAGCCTTGAGGCTGCGCGCGGCGCGGACGCGGTGTTTCTCTGCACGCCCGTCGGTGCCATCGGTCCGGCGCTGGCCAGTCTTGCGCCCGGCCTGTCCGCCGGGGCCATCATCACCGATGTCGGCTCGGTCAAGGCCGAGGCCCTGCGCGCCATGCAGGCGGTCTGCCCGGTCGGCGTCCACCTGATCCCCGGCCACCCGATCGCCGGAACGGAGAAGTCAGGCCCGGAGGCCGGCTTTGCTGCGCTGTTCCGCAAAGCATGGATGATCCTGACCCCGCTCCCGGCCCAGTCGCCGGAATACGACGCCGCCACGCTTCGCCTCACCGCCTTCTGGACCCGCCTTGGCGCGCGCGTCGAGTGCATGGACGCCGCCCGCCACGACCTCATCCTCGCCATCACCTCTCACCTGCCGCACCTGATCGCCTACAACATCGTCGCCACCGCCAACGATCTCGAAAGCGTCACCGAGGGCGAAGTGGTGAAGTATTCCGCCGGCGGCTTCCGCGATTTCACCCGCATCGCCGCGTCCGACCCGACCATGTGGCGCGACATCTTCATTTCCAACAAGGACGCCGTGCTGGAAGTCCTTGGCCGCTTCACCGAAGACCTTGCGGCCCTGCAGCGCGCCATACGCTGGGGCGACGGTGACATGCTGTTTGAGCAGTTCACCCGCGCGCGGGGCATTCGCCGGTCGATCATCGAGGCCGGCCTTGACACCGACA
Organism: Hyphomonadaceae bacterium; assembly: GCA_041736285.1. Classification (GTDB taxonomy): domain Bacteria; phylum Pseudomonadota; class Alphaproteobacteria; order Caulobacterales; family Hyphomonadaceae; genus JBGSUF01. The sequence continues at coordinate 6,806 of JBGSUF010000246.1, forward strand.
AGCCGAATTTTGGCAGACCCGAAGCGGGCGACGAACGAAGTGGCGACGACTGAGCCGCCCGTTCTCCTTAACAGGCTCCCTCATCAGCTTCCCCCTCATCAGCTTCCCCCTCACAAGGCCCGGCTCAGCCCGCCAGCCGTTCCAGTTCTTCGTCCGAGATGTCGGCCGAATGGAAGACGTTCTGAACATCATCCAGGTCTTCCAGAACGTCGATCAGCTTGAGCAGTCCGGCCGCCTGATCGCCCGACACTTCGATACGGTTCTGAGGCTTCCAGATCAGGTTGGTCGAGACGGCCTCATGGTCCGGGAAGGCCGCTGCGATCTTGCCCGCAACGTCCATGAAGTCGTCGCGTGCGCTGTAGATGTAATGCCCGCTCTCATCGCTCTCGACATCCTGCGCGCCCGCTTCCAGGGCCGCCATCATGATGTCTTCCTCACCGCCCGCCGCGGCCGGGAGCACGATCTCGCCGACCTGATCGAAGCCGAAGGACACCGAGCCGGTTTCGCCAAGGTTGCCGCCATTCTTGCCGAAGGACGTGCGCACGTCCGATGCCGCACGGTTCTTGTTGTCCGTCGAGCATTCGACGATCACGCCGACGCCACCCGGTCCGAAGCCCTCATAGCGGATCTCGAAATACTCCTCGCCAGAGCCGCCCTGCCCCTTGTCGATGGCGCGCTGGATATTGTCCTTGGGCACCGAGGCTGCCTTGGCGTTGGCCACGGCGAGTCGCAGGCGCGGGTTCATGTTCACATCCGGCCCGCCCATCTTTGAGGCGATGGTGATTTCCTTGGACAGCTTGGCGAAAGCGGCAGCACGTTTCTTGTCCTGCGCGCCCTTGCGGTGCTGGATGTTCGCCCATTTGCTATGGCCGGCCATGAATACCTCGAAACTCGTCTGACTGCGGAAAGCTGAAGGACTCCGGCCATAGCCAAACGAGGCCGTCCCTGCAAGTGCGCGGCGATCTCAGCTGAACGCGTCGGCCGCGCCTGCATTCGTCAATTCTGCCTGTGCGTCACGGATACGTCTTGCCAGAAGAACGAAGAAGATGGCGGCACCGATATAGAGCAATCCCGCACCAACGCTGACAAAGGAGCCAGCATAATAAAGGTCGACCCGCTCCAGCGAGCCGCTCTCGATACCTGACGCGCGAGCAAGGAAATTTGCCCCGACGGACAACACCCCGCCGAACAGCCAGCAGGACCACCATGCGGCCAGAAAAGGCGCTGTTCGCTGTCCGGGATGTCCCGTCAGTTCTCTTGTGACGTGCCAGATCTCGCTGACACCCCTCGCCGGCATGAAGGCGGCGGCAATCGGAACGAAATACCACAGGATCAGTCCTGGCGCCGACACTGTTTCCCCGGAATATCCCGCTGCCCGCAAATTCCTCAATGCGCGTATCAAAAACCGTCCATAGGCGACAGTGCAGACAAAAAAGACGATCACGGAGACGACAACGAGCGGCATCACCCCGCTGTCTGCCAGAAGCAACCGAAAATCGCTGGCCATCATGTCCTTTCCGGACACGACGTCGAAAACAAACCACGCCGTAAGGACTTCGAGAGCCAGTTGGGCGGCCATCACCGCCGCATAAATCCAGAACACGGCTCTCAGAAAGGCAAATCTGCCGTCAAGCGGCGCGATGCCGGCCGCCTCAACAGGCTTGCCTGCGCTTTCAGTCGTCTCAACCGAGCCTTCGGAAATCACTGACAACCGCCGCCTCCCATTCTCAAGCCCCGCGATAACATCCCCGAAGAGACGCCGCGCTGCAAGCGCTCATTCGGGTGATGACCGCCCTATTCGACCGGCTGCATCGCCACCGCGTCCTGCCGCGTCAGCAGCTTGCCCCAGTGGCGATCATACGGGTGGACCAGCGCCGTCGATCCACCCGCATTCGCAAGGCCGCGCCCTTCATTGTGCCAGGCAAACACGCCGCCGCGCAGATTGTAGACGCCGGTCGCACCAGCCTCCGTCAGGGCGGGCCGCGCCCGCTCGGCAAGCTTCGAGCTGCGCACCCCGACCGAGCAATACACCACGATCTCCGCACCCTGCGCCACATCGCCGACCAGCGCCATCACCTCACGCGATGATGCGCCCGGATCGACCCGGATGGCCCCCGGAATGAAGCCGACCGCATACTCCCTGGGCGCGCGTGCATCCAGCAGGATGATGTTCGCTCCGGCCTCACGGCGTGCGGCGAGGTCTTGCGTCGTCATGTGGCCAATCTTGTCATACTGGCGCGCCAGGCTGGCCTCAATCCCGTCAAGGCGCGACCCGTCCCCCTGCGTTCCCTGCTGGCACGCCGCCACCAGGCCGAGCATCAGCGCCAGCAGCGACAGCAATCCCGTCTTCCACGCCATTTGCATCTCCCGTTCAGCCGCCCGCCAGGGTCGGCACCGTCTCGCTCAGCCGTCCGCCGACCCGGATCGGTTCGCAGCGTCGCGCGAGACCCGTCCTGTCGTCAGTCTCGACGAACACGCCGCACACCGTCGCCTCGCCGCCTGCAGGTTCCATTCGCTCACCCGGCAGCCGCGTTGTAAAGCGCGCAAGGCTGCGATCCTTTCGCATGCCGAGCACGCTGTCATAGTCACCGCACATGCCTGCATCGGTCAGATAGGCCGTCTGCCCGTCCAGAATCTGCGCATCCGCCGTCGGCACATGCGTGTGGCTTCCGACGACAAGGCTCGCCCGCCCGTCGCAGAAATGCCCCATCGCCATCTTCTCGCTGGTCGCTTCGGCGTGGATGTCGACGATCACAGCGTCCACGACATCGCCCAGCGGCATGTGCGCAAGGTCGCGCTCCACCGCCTGAAACGGATCGTCCAGCGCGTCCATGAAGATGCGCCCCATGGTCAGCATCACGCCGACGCGCCGCCCGTCATCCAGCATGTAGACCTGCGCGCCTGAGCCCGGCACATCACATCCCGGCGGATAGTTGTTCGGCCGCAGCAGCCGGTTTTCCCGCGCGATATAGGTCAGCGCCTCACGCTGGTCCCAGGCGTGGTTGCCAAGCGTCAGGCAGTCGGCTCCGGCCGCGAATATCTCCATCGCGACGCTCTCGGTAATGCCGAAACCGCCAGCCGCGTTCTCGACATTCACGATCACGAAATCGAGCTTCAGCTGCGCCTTCAGCCGCGGAAGGTGCGTCTCCACCCCGATCCGCCCGCTGCGCCCGACCACGTCTCCGAAATATGCAATCCTCATGCGCCGGATATGACCCGTCACTCCCGGCGAGGCAAGCGGCACCTCACATGAAGGAATAAGGATCAATATCGACGCTGAGCCTTGCCGCGCCGGGGAGTTTCACCCGGGCGCGCCACGCGGTCATGTAGGCGGACAAATCCACCCCCCGCGTTGCTTGCACAAGGAGCCGCCAGCGATAGCGCCCGCGCAGCACCCCGATCTGCGCCGGGGCCGGCCCCCACACCTCCACGCCCGCCCCGTTTGGTGCCTGCGCGGCAATCTCATGGGCGAGCCTTGCCGCTTCCTTCTCGTCCGGCACTGACAGGATGAGCGCGGCCAGACGCCCGAAAGGCGGCAGGCCCATCATCTCGCGCCCTTCAAGCTCGGCGGCCACAAAGGCGTCGCGGTCTGCCGCTGCCAGTGCCTGCATCAGCGGCGCTTCGGGTTG
>JBGSUF010000273.1:0-3981 GCA_041736285.1 Hyphomonadaceae bacterium
GCCGGAACCACGATGCGCGCGAGTATCCCCTCATCGACCGCCTCGACCTCCATGGTGGCCTTGTCGGTTTCGATCTCGGCAATGATGTCTCCGGAGGACACCTTGTCGCCCTCCTTCTTCAGCCATTTGGCGAGTGTGCCCTCTTCCATCGTCGGCGAAAGGGCAGGCATCAGCACTTCAACGGACATCAATCAGGCTCCTGAAACAGGAAGAAAGGGAATAAACAGCGCGATCGTCGCACCAAAGCCGACAAACCACACGAGCGTGCGCAGCGGACCGCCGCCAAACCAGTACAGCGGCGCGTAGAGCACCCTCGCGATGACGAACACCATGCAGGCCATCGCCGTCATCTCCGTGCCCTTGCCCGACACCGCAATGGCGAGCGCCAACGGCGTGAACATCACCATCGCCTCGATCATGTTCTGGTTTGCACGCTTGGCCCGCTGCACGCGAGCGCCGACATCGACAACCCCGTCCCGGTTCCCGCCCAGCCGCTTCGGCCCGTGTTCGAGGTTCGAAAACAGCGCCTGAACGAGGACCATGATGATGAATATCCCCGTCGCGTACACCAGCCATGTGATTTCCACCGACATCATGCGCAATCCTTTTCCGGCCAGTTTGCAACGATTGGTTTTCGCCCTGCAGAGAAGGCAGCGCCGAAAGTGAAAGCATCCGGCCCCGGCCCGTTCGCCGCCAGAAGCCGCATCCGCGCGACGGCCTCCGCGACTGTCGGCTGATGACCATCATCCACCCACCAGAGCGCAAGGTTGGCAAGTCCCGCGACGGGCTCGAACCAGTCGGTCCGGTCGCGGATCATTTTCGCGTGCGCGGTCTTGTAGGTGAAGGTGAACAGCGACGAGACATCCTGCCAGACCGAAAGGTTGATGATCACGCGCGGCTCGTCAGCCAGAACCTCAATCCCCGTAGCGCCGTCGCCGGTCTCGTCCTGCAGTCTCCAGACGAAGCCGGGCGAACGCTCCGCCAGTGCATTGATCGTCGCGAGCCTGGAGGTGAAGCCGCTCATCTGCGGGGCATCGACCCCTGCATGAATGATCCGCGCAATGTTGGCGTTTGCGAGTTGCACTAAACACCCTCCGCTTCGCGCAGAACATCCGTCCACAGCTCGGCCGGGTCCGGCTCCGGGCTCGCCAGCGAGAAGTCAGCCGATTCCTGGGCGATCTGCTTGATCTCCTTGTCGAGCTTCTTCAACTCGTCCTCGCTCGCATGCCCGTCGTCCATGAGCCGCTTCTTCAGCCCTTCGATCGGGTCGCGGTGCGAGCGCACGTCATCCACCTCATCGCGCGTGCGATACTTGGCCGGATCAGACATGGAGTGCCCGCGATAGCGATAGGTCTTCATTTCGAGAATGTACGGCCCCTTGCCCGAGCGCGCATACTCAACGGCCTTGAACGCCGCCTCGCGCACCTTCACGACATCCATCCCGTCCACCGCCTCGCCCTCGATCTCGAAGGAGATGCCGCGCTTGTAGAGTTCGGTTTCGGCCGAGGCGCGCGCCACACTCGTGCCCATGGCATACTGGTTGTTCTCGATCACGTAGACGACCGGCAGATCCCAGAGCGAGGCCATGTTGAACGCCTCGTAGACCTGGCCCTGATTGGCCGCGCCGTCGCCAAAATACGCCGCGCAGACATTGCCATTGCCCTTGTATTTGTTGGCAAAGGCCAGCCCCGTTCCGATCGGAACCTGCGCGCCGACAATGCCATGCCCGCCAAAGAACTGCTTTTCGCGGCTGAACATGTGCATCGAGCCGCCCTTGCCGCGCGAATACCCGCCCTCGCGCCCGGTCAGCTCCGCCATCACGCCCTTGGGATCCATCCCGCACGCCAGCATGTGCCCGTGATCGCGATAGCCGGTGATGACCTGATCACCCTCGACCAGAGCGGCCTGCACACCCACCACGACCGCCTCCTGACCGATATAGAGGTGACAGAAGCCGGCAATCTTGCCCATGCCGTAGAGCTGGCCGGCCTTCTCTTCGAACCGGCGGATGAGGAGCATGTCGCGATAGTATTGCAGAAGGTCGTCCTTGCCAGGCGCGGTCAGTTTCGTCGACTTGGTCTTGGACGCCATAAGCACCATCTCCCAGTGTAGCTAAAATTTTGCCATAATTGTCATGCCGTTGACGCGCCGTAAAGTCAGAGCTCGTCTGTAAAATTGCAGAGCTGCACCGCACAATACATTGCTGCATTGCGCCATTTACTTTGCCGAAACGACAATTTCCCCCGGAAGGGTATAGCCCAGCCGTTCGCGGGCCAGTTGCGCCACAAAGTCCGGGTCCGGATTGTCCGGGTCCAGCCGGCGAATGCCATCCTCCAGCGCCGCCTTCTCCGCTTCCAGCTTTGCCAGTTCCGCGCGCAGCTCACTAATCTCGGCTTGCAGGTCGCTCCAGGCGCCCAGCCCCTGCTCGCCAGCAAATGCGTGATAGCTGAAATAAAGGATCAGCGCCGACAGCGCCGCAATGGCAACACGAGACGTCATCGGGAAGGGATGATCCTGTCGAAACGAGCGGGCGGGAAAGCTCACACTCCCCCGCCCGCGTAAATCTTGCGTTAACCTTGGATACAGAACCGGGCGGTCAGGCGTTGATCATGCCCGAACCGGCATAAATCGCCTGCTCGCCCAGCTCTTCTTCGATGCGGATCAACTGGTTGTATTTTGCCAGCCGGTCGGAGCGCGCCAGCGAGCCGGTCTTGATCTGTCCGCAATTGGTGGCCACGGCGAGGTCGGCAATCGTGGTGTCCTCGGTCTCGCCCGAGCGATGCGACATCACGGCGGCATAGCCGCTGCGGTGCGCCATTTCCACGGCGTCCAGCGTTTCCGACAGCGTGCCGATCTGGTTGACCTTGATGAGGATGGCGTTCGCCGCCCCGCATTCCAGACCCATTGCGAGCCGCTCCGGATTGGTCACGAACAGGTCGTCCCCGACAAGCTGGCAGCGGTCGCCAACGGTCTCGGTCAGTGCGACCCAGCCGTCCCAGTCATCCTCCGCCATGCCGTCCTCGATCGAGATAATGGGATAGGTGTCGACCAGCCGCGCGAGGTAATCGCTCATGCCGCCCGCATCCAGCACCTTGTTCTCGCCGTGCAGGTGATACATCCCGTCCTTGAAAAACTCGGTCGAGGCGGCGTCGAGCGCCAGTGCGATTTCCTCGCCGGGACGATAGCCGGCCTTCTCGATGGCCTTCAGGATGAAGCCGATGGCCTCGTCGGTTGATCCGATGTTCGGCGCAAAGCCGCCTTCATCGCCGACATTGGTGTTGTGCCCGGCATCCTTCAGCTGCTTCTTCAGCGCGTGGAAAACTTCAGCGCCCATCCGCACGGCCTCGGCGATCGACGGCGCGGCGACCGGCACGATCATGAATTCCTGAATGTCGATCGGATTGTCCGCATGTGCGCCGCCATTGATGATGTTCATCATCGGGGTTGGCAGGAAGCGCACATTGACCCCGCCAAGATAGCGCCACAGCGGCTGGCCATAGCTCATCGCCGCCGCCTTCGCCGTCGCCAGCGACACGCCGAGAATCGCGTTCGCGCCAAGGCGAGACTTGTTGTCGGTGCCGTCAGCCTCGATCAGGAGTTGATCGACAAGGCGCTGCTCGCTCGCATCCATGCCGTTCAGCAGCTCGTTAATCTCTCCGCAGACCGCCTGAACCGCCTTCATCACGCCTTTGCCACCATAGCGTTCGTCGCCATCACGCAGTTCGTGCGCCTCATGTACGCCCGTCGACGCCCCCGAAGGCACCGCCGCGCGGCCCATGCTGCCATCCTCCAGCGTGACATCGACCTCAACGGTCGGGTTGCCCCGGCTGTCAAGGATCTCGCGCGCGAAGATGTCGATGATCTCGGTCATGGAAAGTCCCCTCTGATGCCTTTGATGCTGCGTCCGGCCATAGCGTGCGCCGCCCTCAAGCGCAATCGCCGCCGCCTAGAACCCGCCGCCGGTCCGGAAACCGCCGCCGC
>JBGSUF010000274.1:0-5586 GCA_041736285.1 Hyphomonadaceae bacterium
CCTCTCGCGGCAAAAGGCGCGCCGAGGCGACACCATTGGTGCCCTCAACGATGATCACCGCTTCGGCCGCGGCCCGGCGGTCATCACCCTCGATCAGCACGCTGAGTTCACCCTCAACCTCGCTCGTCCACGCATGCGCCGCGCCATATGCGCCCCGCGCGACCAATCCCGCCAACGCGCCCAGAAAGCACAGCGCCGCCACCACGAAGAACAGCGATGCCTCGCGCGCGTCCTCCAGCGGCAATAGCGGCGTCTGGCGCTGGCGGCTCCCCTTCGGCGCCCGTCCCATCACCGCCCCCCCGAGAATTCGGCGTCACGCACGAGCAGGCCATGCTGCAGGCGAAGCACATCGGCCTCGAACTTGTGGATCAGGCCGAGATCATGCGTCGCCACCACCACCGTCGTGCCGAGGCGCCGGTTCAACTCGGCAAACAGCCGCATCAGGCGCTCGCTCATCTCCGGATCGACATTGCCCGTCGGCTCATCCGCGATCAGCAGGTCAGGCTTGTGGACAAGCGCACGGGCGATTGCGACGCGCTGCTGTTCCCCGCCAGACAAGGTGCTGGGCCTTGCGTCCATTCGTTCGCCAAGGCCCACCCAGCGCAACAGTTCGATCACGTCGCGCTTGTAATCCTTCTCCTTCTGCCCGGTCACGCGCAGCGGCAGCGCCACATTCTCATAGGCCGACAAGTGCTCAAGCAAGCGAAATTCCTGGAAGACGATGCCGATACGCCGCCGCGTCTGCGCCAGCGCGTCACGGTCCAGCGCAGCCGTGTTGCGCCCGAAGAGAATGGCGCGGCCATTTGTCGGGGTGAGCGCGGCGTACATCAGCTTCAGCACGGTCGTCTTTCCCGCGCCCGAAGCGCCTGTAAGGAAGCTGAACGATCCCGGCCGCAGGTTCAGATTGACGCCGGACAGCACTTCGACGTCGCCGCCATAGCTGACGGAGACGTTTTCAAGACGGACGCTGGCATCCTCCGGCAGAGGCATCGCGATGGTCTCCCCTTGGCTTGCGACAGGCTGCGGCGCTTTCGTGGCGGCTGCAACCCATGAAATGCATGCCGCGAGATAAGACCGGGTTTACGTTTCGCCGCTGTCGTTCAATCCCGGCGCTGGACTCTCGCGACGCGCGAAGGCAAGCCTGTGCGCCGAGGCTTTTGTCCTCACATTGAAGACGTGACTGCACCAACGAACGAGGCGATCAACCGGCCATGATTCTCACCTGTCCGAATTGTGCCACGCAGTATTTTGCTGCCGACGAAACGCTTGTTGGCGAGGGCCGCAATGTGCGCTGCACGGCGTGCGGCCATGACTGGACCGTCAATGTCGGTCCCGCTGGACCGGTCGGTGCGCCGGGCGCGCATGAAATCTACCTCGCCCGCAAGCGCCAGAGGGCACGCCGTGCCCGCGGCCTCGCCCGGCTGATGGCCTGGACGTTTGCGCTCCTGGTCTTTGCCGGGGCCGTCACGGGTGCGATCCTCTACCGCAATGAAGTGGTCCGCTACTGGCCCGAATCGGCCACCGCCTATCGCCTGGCCGGCCTCAAGGTCAATCGCTTCGGTCTGGAAATCGAGGGCGTGACCACCGAACGCACCTTCGAAGGCACCACACCCATCCTGACCGTCACCGGCAATGCCACCAACGTGACCCGCGTCAGCCAGCCGACCGCACAGGTCGCCATCGTCATGTTCGATGAAGCCGGGACGCGGATCGCCGCCTATACGACAAGCCTCGGGCCGGATGCCATCCCGGCGGCGGGAACGCTGCCCTTCACGGCCGTCATCACCGATCCCCCGCTTGAAGCATGGTCGCTGGAAGTGTCGCTGCAGGATCCGGGCGGTCGCGGCGAGGGTGAGCCGGTCAGCGTGCAGGCCGGCCGGAGGGCAGATGCGGCGCCGGGAGAAAACCCATGACCGAACGCGCCGGCATCGACATTCCCTGCATTCTTTCCGAAGCCGACCTTTCAGCCCGGATCGAGAGCCTTGCAGATCAGTTAGCGCCGCAGCTTGCCTCGGATGACTGGACCGTTGTGACCATCCTCCTCGGCGCGATGCCGTTCACGACGGACCTGATGAAGGCGCTGGCCCGGCGGGGCGTGCATCCGCAACTCGATGCCCTGTGGCTGGAGAGCTACCGCGACGCCCGCGAAAGCTCCGGCCGCGTATCGGTCCGCGCCGACCTTTCGCGCCCGGCGAGGGGGCGGGGCGTCCTGCTTCTCGATGATGTCTTCGACAGTGGCCGAACCCTGTCCTTTGCCCGGCGGCACATCCTCGCCAAGGGTGCGCGCGAGGTCATCACCTGCGTCTTCGCGCTCAAACCGGGCGTCGAGGCCGATGGGCTTGACCATTATGCGGTCGAGGCGCCGGCGCGTTTCCTCGTCGGCTACGGCATGGACGATGCGGGCAGGTATCGCGGCCTGCCCTATCTCGGCGCGCTCGACTGACGCGGCAGCAGCGCCGCGCGCAACCTCAAATCTCCGGGATCAGACCCGCTTCTTCGGGATCGCCGACCAGCTGGATCAGCACTTTGCGAAGCTTGTTCAGCGCCTGATGCTCGATCTGGCGCACGCGCTCCTTGGAGATGCCAAGTTGCTGGCCCAGTGTTTCCAGCGTCACCGATTCGTCGGCCAGACGGCGTTGCCGGATGATCATCATTTCCCGCTCATTCAGGGCTTCGAGGGCCTTGTTGATCCACTCCGCGCGGCGTTCGCCGTCGCGCTTCTCCATGGTCTCGTTTTCCGGCTGCGGGCCTTCGTCGGCGATCAGGTCCTGCCACTGCGCATCACCATCGGCGGCGAGCGGCGCATTCAACGAGCGATCCGACGCTGACAGGCGCGAGGCCATGGCCTCGACATCGCGTTCATTGACACGCAGATGGGTCGCAACCCATGCCTTGTTTTCCGGGGTGATATTGCCGTCGCCCGTGTCATTGATCATCGCTCGCAGGCGGCGAAGGTTGAAGAACAGCGATTTCTGCGCCGCTGTCGTCCCGGTCCGCACGATCGACCAGTTGCGCAGGATGTAATCCTGAATGGATGAGCGAATCCACCAGCTTGCATAGGTCGAGAAGCGAACCTCACGGTCCGGCTCGAAACGGGCCGCCGCCTGCATCAGGCCGACGCTGCCCTCCTGCACGAGATCGCTCATCGGAAGGCCATAATTGCGGAAGCGCGCGGCCATCGAAATCACGAGGCGCATGTAGGCCGATGTCAGTTCGTGGAGCGCCGCCTCATCCCGGTCATCGCGCCAGCGCAGGGCGAGCGATTTTTCGTGCTCGGCCTCAAGCATCGGCTTGTTCATTGCCGATTTCACAAACCGGCGATCGGCGGAATTATCAGTCCAGTTCTGCGCCATGACAACCTCGCTGGAGAAATCCGGGAGCGGACGAGCGGAGCTTTCAAAGCGCCTTCTCTATCAGGGCTTACGACGCGAAAGGGCGTGTGGATCACCACACGCCCTTCGTTTCACTGGACAGTTTGTCGCAGTCTCTTTTCGCCTGCTCAGGCCGCCTTGCGCGACAGGCTTTCGGCGAGACGTTCCATCGCCGATTCCTTGTCGATCTGCTCAACCGCGGCAAGTTCGCGCGCCATCCGGTCAAGCGCGTTTTCGTAAAGCTGGCGCTCGGAGTAGGACTGTTCCGGCTGGTCTTCCGCGCGGTGGAGGTCGCGAACGACTTCCGCGATCGAGATCAGGTCGCCGGAATTGATCTTGGCTTCGTATTCCTGTGCGCGGCGAGACCACATGGTGCGTTTGACGCGTGCGCGTCCACCCAGGGTGCGAAGGGCATCCTCGACCAGCTTGGCCGACGCCAGCGGCCGCATTCCCGCCGCCTTGGCGCGGTTCGTCGGCACGCGCAGTATCATCTTGTCCTGATCGAAGGTTACAACAAACACTTCGAGGTCCATGCCCGCAACGGTCTGTTTTTCGACGCCCGTGATGCGACCGACACCGTGGGCGGGGTACACGATATGCTGTTCAACCTGGAAAGCCATGTTCTTGTCCTGGGGTTTTTTTGTCATTCAACTCACCTCGGCGACGCAACTTGGGACTTGCGCAGCAGAAACGCCATACGAAAACGGGCATGTCTCCGGCAAAGGAGGCCGCCCGGCAATACGCCCGTATGTCAGAAGCTCTGCGTCAAGGTATGCAAGACTACATGATTTCACTTGCTAATGCAAGTTTAATCAGCGCAGGGCCGATTTGGCCCCGTCAGTCTCCCGTTCCGGGGTTCGGGCTGAAATACTTATCGAACTTACCTGTTTCCTCGGCAAATTCTTCGCGATCCGACGGAGGTTCTTTTCGCTTCTTAATATTCGGCCATGATTCGGCGTAATCGGTGTTGATCTTCAGCCATTTTCCATTCGGATCGTCTTCGGTATCCGGCACGATGGCGTCGACCGGACATTCCGGTTCGCAGACCCCGCAGTCAATGCATTCGTCCGGTTTGATGACGAGCATGTTCTCGCCCTCGTAAAAGCAGTCCACCGGACAGACCTCGACGCAATCCATGTATTTGCAGCGAATACAGGCGTCGGTCACGATATACGTCATCTGTTTATGCTCTCCTGCGACCTTTGGCGTGTTGCACTTACGCCGCTTGCGTTGGTTGTCAATTCTCGGGGGGGCGTCCGGCGCGTTCACGGGCCAGCGCCCGGTCGGTGTCGGTGACGTGAAGCAGCGAAGCGACGTGGCGGATGAAAGCATCCTCAAACGCGCAGGCATCGCCATCGGCATTGGCCACGCGGAACAATCCCTCGATGATCTGCGTACGCGCCGGATAACCCAGCGTCTTCACCACGCTGGTGAACCGCCAGGCGTCGATGGCGGCCTCATTGGCCTCCTCCGCCGCTGCAAGGATGGCCTTCCCCTCATCCGGCGCAACGCCGAAAGCGGCCGCCAGAACGTCAAGGATGCGTTGCTGCTCGACCTCGGCAAACACCCCATCCGCCAGCGCCGCTTCCACCAGCAATGCGGCCGCAGCGACGCGCGGATCGCTGACATAGGTTGGCACCTCAACGGCCTTCCCGGAGCGGAAAAGATTGCGAATGGCGCGCATCATATGTTGATACTCCCTGATAATTCATGGCCGCAGCGTCCGCGCCGTTCCGCGATGGAGACGCCAAGCCTTCCACCAACACATAAGCCGAAGCCGCCGCTGGCAAAAGCCCGGCCCTCTGACAGGTCGGTTGACGTAAGCTGTCGATCAGTCGCCCGGCGCGTCTTTCGACATCACGTCCTCATACAACGTGCGCGCTTCCTCGGCAGAACCCCGCCGCTCACCGAGCGCCATGATGCGCACCGTCTGCACATCCTGTCCCCGGCCGAGCGTGATGACGTCTCCCACCCGCAGCGGCGTGCCCGGCTTGTTGACCTTGCGCACCAGCCCCGCCCGTCCGATGCGGACGCCGCGGCGTTCCACCATCTCTGCGGCCAATGTGCGCGTCTTCAGGAAGCGCGCGCGCCATAGCCAGACGTCCAGCCGCGCCGTCTCCTCGCTCATTCAGCCCCGCTGCCTTTGTCCGGCGAAGGCGTCACGGTCGGCGTTTCGGGAGCCGGGGCCTGAGCCGGGGCCTGAGCCGGGGCCTGA
>JBGSUF010000291.1:0-2462 GCA_041736285.1 Hyphomonadaceae bacterium
GAGCAGTCTGGCGCGCGGGGCGTGATGATCGGCCGGGCGGCGATGGGGCGGCCATGGCTGATCGGGGAGGTGGGGGCGGCGCTTTCGGGGGGGCTTTGGGAGGCGCCCGGCACTGGCGAGCGGTATGACAGCCTGTGCGAGCAGGTGGAGGAGAGCTGCGCGCTGTATGGCGAACGGCTGGGCGTGAAGATGGTGCGCAAGCATGTCGCCGCGATGCTCGACCATGAACTCGGCGGCTGCGGCTGGCCGGAGGAGGAGGTTCGCCGGGTGCGCGGGGATTTGTGCCGGCGTGAGGGCGCAACGGCGCTGCTGGACGGGATCAGGCACACCGCCGACATGGCCTTTGAGGCTTCCCGGCCCGGCAAGGCGATGGTGGCATGAGCCGCCAGTGGGACGCGACGCTGATGCAGCGCCCGGGGCTGGCCCCTGCGGACATGGTGCGCCTGTCGGAACTGGCGCCCGTCGGCCTTATCGCGCTCGACCCTGCGCGGGTGGTGCTGGCGTGTAATCCGGTCGCGTGTGAAATGCTGCGCAAGCCGATGAGTGCGCTGTGCGGTGAGCCGATCCTGCGCTTTGTCGGGCGAACGCAATCGGGCGCGGGGCCAATGGAAGATCTGATCGACCGGGCCGAAGCGCATTGCGGTCAGGTTTCGATCTGGCGCTGTGTTCTGCGCGGTCCGGATCTTGTGACCGATCCGCTCGATCTGCATGTCGGCTGGCATGGCGAGGCCGGGTTCCTCGTGGCGCTGTGCCCGAGCGCGCGGCAGGGGCTGGCGGATGCGGGCGGAAACATGGGTGACTTCGCCAAAGTGTTCGGACATGAGGTGAAGACCCCGCTGGCGGCGATCTCGGGCGCGGCGCAACTGCTGCAACGCCGGGACGGACGCAGCGATGACCCGCTGCTGGACATCCTGATCTCCGAGGCCGAGCGGCTGGGCCGGGTGATCACGCGGCTGACCGATCTGGAGACCCTGAGCGCGCCGCGATTCCAGCCGATCAATGTGCATGAGGTGCTCGACCGGATCGTTGACGCCGAACGCCTGCGGATCGAGGGAATGGATGTGCGGCTGGTGCGCGATTATGATCCGTCGCTGCCCGAAATCGAGGCCGATCCCGACCATTTGCATCAGGCTGTGCAGAACCTCGTGCGGAACGCCATTGAGTGCCCAGTATTTGAGCAAAATAGCAGGCAAGTGACAATTTCCACGCATTTCGCGCTGGCGGGGCGGCTGCCGGGACGCGAGCGGGGTGGCGGGCTCGAAATCCGTGTCACTGACAATGGGGCGGGGATTGCCGAGGAACTCAGTCAGGCCGTCATGAGACCCTTTTACACGACCAAATCAACCGGAACGGGCATTGGATTGTCTGTGGTGCAGGACACGGTGGCCAGTCATGGCGGCGTGCTGGACCTGCGATCGGTGCCCGGCGAGACGGTGTTCAGCCTGATCCTGCCATTGCCACGGCGACAGCGCGGCGGGGCCGCATCGTGACATCCCCGATGGTCCTCGTCGCGGACGATGATGCCAGCATCCGCCTCGTCATGAGCCAGACCCTCCTGCAGGAGGGCTATCGGGTGCGGGCGACCGATTCGCCGGATGCGCTGCTCAAGTGGATACGGGCGGGGGAGGGCGATGTCGTCGTCACCGACGTCTATATGGGCGATGCGTCGATCTTTGACCGGCTCCCAGAGATGAAGCGCTTGCGGCCTGACCTGCCGGTCATCGTCATCAGCGCGCGAAACACGATACTGACGGCGGCATCAGCGGCGGAACTCGGCGCGCTGGATTACCTGCCCAAGCCGTTTCGGATAGACGCGCTTGCGGAAAAGGTGTCGCGGGCGCTGGAGCGCATCCCGGCGCGCGACAGGCTTGATCGCGGGCGCAGGCAATCGGCGCGCGATGCGCAGTTGCCCCTCATGGGCCGCGCCCCCGCGATGCAGGAGGTCTACCGTGTCATCGCAAGAGTGATGAACACTGATCTGCCGGTGCTGCTCTGCGGTGAAGCGGGCACGGGCAAGGCACGCACGGCGCAGGCGATGCACAATCTGAGCCGCCGCCGCGATGCGCCTTTCGTGCGGCTCAGCGAAATCGACGGGCTGAAGGATGCGCAGGCGCTGGAGATGATCAGCGGGGGCACGCTGTTTGTCGGGGACGTTCTCGGGCTGGACCGCAAGGAACAGGAGCGGTTGGCGGGGCTGATGCTGGCGGTGATGGGGCTGGCTACTGGCAGCGCACCCAACAAAGTACTGTCGCTGGCGCCTTTCAAAATTGCCCGGCGCAAGTCACCGTCTGTCAACGTGCGCGCCAGTTTGCCATGGCTGTCAAGCACCAGCAAAATGCCGCGTGACACTTGCTCCATGCGCAGTAACGCATCGCGCAAGGTCATGGCTGGCTTGACGCACAGCAAATCAAGTTCGACTGGGTTCATAAGATTTTTCTTGCCGGAATCCCAGCATAAGTACC
>JBGSUF010000150.1:0-6349 GCA_041736285.1 Hyphomonadaceae bacterium
CCCAGCTGCCACCGCTCGACCTGTTGCAGCCCCCGCCCGCACGGCGCGTCGCGATTGACGAGGATGCGCTGCTGGCCAAGGCCGCAACGCTGCACCGCGTCCTGCAGGAGTTTGGCGTCAAGGGTCGCGTCACCGAGGTTCGCCCCGGTCCCGTCATCACCCTGTTCGAATTTGAGCCGGCCGCTGGTGTCCGCTCGGCGCGGGTGATCGCGCTGGCCGATGACATTGCCCGCTCCATGAACGCCACAGCCACGCGGGTCGCCGTCGTGCCGGGCAAGAACGCCATCGGCGTCGAACTCCCCAATGACGACCGCGAAACGGTGTATTTCCGCTCGCTGCTTCAGTCGAAGGCTTTTGCCGGCTCCCAGGCTTCCCTGCCGCTGGCGCTTGGCGAGGACATTGGCGGCGAGCCGATGGTGGTGGAACTCGCCAAGATGCCGCACCTGCTGATCGCCGGCACCACGGGGTCCGGCAAATCTGTCGGCATCAATGCGATGATCCTGTCGCTCCTCTACCGTCTGACGCCGGACCAGTGCCGCTTCATCATGATCGACCCCAAGATGCTGGAACTGTCGGTCTATCAGGACATTCCGCACCTGCTCTCGCCGGTCGTGACCGACCCGCAAAAGGCGGTCGTGGCGCTGAAATGGGCGGTGCGCGAGATGGAAAGCCGTTATGAGCTGATGTCGAAGGCGGGGGTGCGAAACCTTGCCGGCTTCAATGCGCGGGTCGAGGAATACCTGGCCGAGGGCAAGACGCTCTCGCGCATGGTGCAGACCGGCTATGACGGCGAGGGTCACCCCATCCGCGAGTTTGAGGACATCAAGCTCGAAAAACTGCCCAACATCGTCATCGTGATCGACGAGATGGCCGACCTGATGATGGTTGCCGGCAAGGAGATCGAAGGTTGCGTGCAACGCCTCGCCCAGATGGCGCGGGCAGCGGGCATCCACCTCATCACCGCCACGCAGCGACCCTCGGTTGACGTCATCACCGGCACGATCAAGGCCAACTTCCCGACCCGCATCAGCTATATGGTCACCACCAAGATCGACAGCCGCACCATTTTGAACGAACAGGGCGCCGAGCAGCTCCTCGGCATGGGCGACCTCCTCTACCAGGCGCCCGGCGGCAAGACCAAGCGCATGCACGGCCCATTCGTGTCGGATGAGGAGGTCGAGGCGGTGGTGAGTTTCCTGAAGTCGCAAGGCGAGCCGGACTATCGCACCGACATCACCGAAGAGCCGACGCAAGGCGAGACCAGCCCGGTGATGGACGCGATGTTCGGCGGCGGCGCCGACAATGAGGAAGAGCTTTACCGGCAGGCGATCGAGGTGGTCGTGCGCGATGGCCGGGCGTCGACATCCTATATCCAGCGCCGCCTCAAGATCGGCTACAACCGCGCGGCCACGCTGATAGAGCGGATGGAGAGCGACGGCATCATTTCCGGCCCCAACCACGCCGGAAAGCGCGAGGTGCTGAAGAAACACCCCGACGCTGCAGACGATTGAGCCCGTCCTTGCAGTCGCGTCGCCTCGCCGTTCAGCCCGCCAGATCCTGCAGCGCGGTGACAAGATCGGTCTTCTCCCATGAGAAGCTGCCATCGTTGCGCGGGGAGCGACCGAAATGGCCATAGGCGGCGGACGGGCTGTAGATCGGGCGGTTCAGGCCGAGATGGGTGCGGATGCCGCGCGGGCTGAGATCGAACAGTTCGCGCAGGCGGGCTGCGATCACATCCTCCGGGGCCCGGCCCGTGCCATAGGTGTCGACGTAGAGCGACAGCGGTTGCGGCACGCCGATGGCGTATGACACCTGAATGAGACACTTTTCCGCAAGGCCCGCCGCGACCACGTTCTTGGCCAGATAGCGCGCAGCGTAGGCCGCAGACCGGTCAACCTTGGTCGGATCCTTGCCGGAGAAGGCACCGCCGCCATGCGGGGCCGCGCCGCCATACGTGTCGACGATGATCTTGCGGCCCGTCAGACCGGCATCGCCGTCAGGGCCGCCGGTGACGAAGGATCCTGTCGGGTTGACGTAGAAGCTCGTCTCCTGCGGGAACCAGCCCTCGGGCAACACGCTTTGGATCACCGGGCGGACCAGTTCGCGAATCTCGGCCTGGCTGACGCCCGCCTTGTGCTGGGTAGAGACGACGATGGCGTTGACGCCCACCGGCTTGCCACCCTCATAACGCAGCGTGACCTGGCTCTTGGCGTCAGGTTCAAAGGCCGAAACCTCGCCGGAATGGCGCTGGTCGGCCATTTTCTGCAAAATCTGGTGTGCGTAGACGAGGGTTGCCGGCATGAGTTCGGGCGTCTCGTCGGTCGCAAAGCCGAACATGATGCCCTGATCGCCCGCGCCTTCCTGATTGTAGGCGTTCTGGCTTTCCTCGACACCCTGCGCAATCTCGGCTGACTGACCGTGGACATAGTTTTCAACGACCATGTTCTCCCAGTGGAAGCCGTCCTGCTCGTAGCCAATCTGGCGGACGGCCTCCCGGGCGGCCGTTTCCATGTCCGCCGGGGTGATTTCTGCGCCATTGGTCGTTCGCACTTCACCGGCAAGGACAACGCGGTTGGTTGTCGTCAGCGTTTCGACGGCAACCTTGGCGTAGGGGTCACGCGCAAGGAACAGGTCGACGATGGCGTCGGAAATCTGGTCGGCGACCTTGTCGGGATGACCCTCGGAAACGCTTTCGCTGGTAAATTCATAGTTCTGGAGAGCCATGGAGGTGTCCTGCCTGAAGAGTCCTGCCTTGAAGTGTCCCGCCCTGAAGTGTCCGTGCGGCGGCGTCAGTAGCGGTAGTGTTCGGGCTTGAACGGGCCTTCGGTCTCTACCCCGATATAGTCGGCCTGTTCGCGTGAGAGCGCCGTCAGCCGGACGCCGAGCTTGTCGAGATGAAGGGCGGCAACCTTCTCGTCGAGATGCTTGGGCAGGGTGTAGACCTTGTTCTCGTACTCTCCGGCATTGTTCCAGAGTTCCATCTGCGCCAGCACCTGATTGGTGAAGCTCGCCGACATGACGAAGGACGGGTGGCCGGTGGCGTTGCCAAGGTTGACGAGCCGACCCTCTGACAGGAGAAGGATGCGATTTCCCTCGGGAAATTCGATCATGTCGACTTGCGGCTTGATGTTGGTCCAGCTGAAGTTGCGCAGGCTCTCGACCTGAATTTCATTGTCGAAGTGGCCGATGTTGCAGACGATGGACATGTCCTTCATCGCCCGCATGTGGTCGACGGTGATGATGTCCTTGTTGCCCGTCGCGGTGACGAAGATATCGGCGCGGGGCAGGGCGTCCTCCAGCGTGGCGACCTCAAAGCCGTCCATGGCGGCCTGAAGGGCGCAGATCGGGTCAACCTCGGAGACGATGACGCGCGCGCCGGAGCCTGCCAGCGAGGCTGCCGAGCCTTTGCCGACATCGCCATAGCCGGCCACGAAGGCGACCTTGCCGGCCATCATCACGTCAGTGCCGCGGCGGATCGCGTCAACCAGCGATTCCTTGCAGCCATACTTGTTGTCGAACTTGGATTTGGTGACGCTGTCATTGACGTTGATGGCGGGGAAGGGAAGCTCGCCCTTGCGCGCAAGCTGGTAGAGGCGGTTGACGCCCGTCGTGGTCTCTTCCGAAACGCCCTTGATCCCTGCTTTCATGCGCGTGAACCAGCCGGGGCTGGCGGCCATGCGTGTGCGGATCTGGGCGAAGAGGTAGGTTTCCTCGTCCGACTTCGGGTGGTTCAGGAAGGCGGTGTCTCCGGCCTCGGCCTTCGCGCCGAGAATGATGTACATTGTCGCATCTCCGCCATCGTCGAGGATGAGGTTCGGACCCGCATCGCCCGGCCACTGGAAGATCGCGTCGGTGTATTCCCAGTAATCCTTCAGGCTTTCACCCTTCCAGGCAAAGACCGGCGTGCCGGCTTCGGCGATTGCGGCGGCGGCGTGATCCTGCGTGGAGAAGATGTTGCACGAGGCCCAGCGCACCTTCGCGCCGAGGGCTTCCAGCGTCTGGATCAGAACCGCCGTCTGGATGGTCATGTGCAGCGAGCCGGTAATGCGCGCGCCGGAGAGCGGTTTTGATGCGCCAAACTCCGTGCGCGCAGCCATCAGGCCCGGCATCTCGGTTTCGGCGATGGCGATTTCCTTGCGACCGTATTCGGCAAGGCTGATGTCCTTCACGACATAATCAGCGGACATTCTGGCATCCTTCTGGTGCTTGATCTCTGGGCCATCGCCTACCAGATGGACGAGCCGCGCACAACATGTGATTTAAGCATAGGCTTATATGTTTATGTCATGTTGGGGGCGGGCTTGAAATTCGCTCCACGCGTGACACTGGTGTTTGACAGGAGCCGCGAAAAAGGCGAACGCGTGCTGGAAACGCATGTGCTCTGGAGACCATCAGGATGCCATCGAAACTCCCCCCTCTCGCCGCCGCCTTCATCAGCGCCGTCCTGCTCGGCGCCTGCGCCCCGAAAGCCGATGCCCCGACAACGGAGACGAGCGCTCCGGCAGCGGACGCGGCGCAGCCAATCGAAACCTCGTTAGGAGACGCCATGTTCGCCGACTACCTGCCCTGGCCGGAAGACGGCGCGAACGTCGTCACCACGCCGACTGGCCTGCAATACATCATCGTCGAGAGCGGCCCCGAGACGGGCACCAGCCCTGCGCCGACCGACCGTGTCGTCGTGCATTATGAAGGCCGCATTGCCGCGTCCGGCGCAAAGTTCGACAGCTCCTACGATCGCGGTGAGCCTGCACGCTTTCCGGCGGGTCGTCTGATCCGGGGATGGGTCGAAGCGCTCGGCATCATGAAGCCCGGCGACACCTGGATGCTCTACATTCCGACCGATCTTGCCTATGGCCAGAATCCCCGTCCGGGCGGCGTGATCCAGCCGGGCGATGACCTGATTTTCCGCGTCGAGCTGCAGGATGTCGTCCCGATGCCAACCGCCAATGCCGCCGCCTGGGCCGCCTACACACCGTGGGACTCCTCGCGCGAAGGCGTTCAGAAAACACAAAGCGGGCTCGAATACATCGTCCTCGCCCCCGGCAAGGCGGACGCCCGCAAGCCGATCATCACCAGCGGCGTCGCCGTGCATTACGAAGGCCGACTGGCCGCCACGGGTGAGACGTTCGACACGTCTTTCGCGCGCGGTGAGCCTGCGACCTTCACGGTTGGCGGTGTGATTGCCGGCTGGACGGAAATGCTCCAGCTGATGGCACCCGGTGAACACGTTCTGGTCTACATCCCGGCCGGTCTGGCTTACGGTGCAGCCGGCACGCCCGGCGGGCCGATCCCGCCGAATGCAGACCTGATCTTTGAGGTCGTGCTCCTCGACGTGATGGATGTCCGCTGAGCCGCGCCGCGATGAGGGGATGACGGGCGAAGTTCCACGCTTTTCCGTCATCCTCATCAACTACAATGGCGGCAAATTCCTGCAGGGCGCGCTCGACAGCCTGAAGCGGCAGAGTTTCCGGAATTTCGAAGTGTTCGTGGTCGATAACGCGTCCACGGACGGTTCGGTCGATGATCTCGACACCGGCGGACTGCCCCGATTCACGCTGATCCGTTCGCCGGACAATCTCGGCTTTGCCGGCGGCAACAATTTCGTCGCCCCGCAAGCGTCCGGCGAATATCTCGCTTTGCTGAACCCCGACGCCGAGGCGGCAGCCGACTGGCTGGAGCGGGTTGACGCCGCAACAAGGCGCCACCCCGGAACGGCAATGTTCGCCTGTCTGCAGCTGCGTCTTGGAAAGCCGGACGAGCTGGACGGCATAGGTGATTGCTATTTCGTCCTCGGCATCCCGTGGCGCGGCGGGTTTGCACGCAGCGCCGAGGAAATTCCGGCCGAGGGGACATGCTTTTCGCCCTGCGGGGCCAGCGCCATCTACCGCCGCCGGCTGTTCCTTGATGTTGGCGGATTTCCGGACCGGTTCTTCTGTTATGGCGAGGATACAGACCTTGCCTTCCGGCTGCGCGCGCGCGGCCATGAGTGCATTTTCCTGCCAGACGCCATCATTCATCATGAGGGCGGCGGCCTGTCGGGTCGGGCAAGCCGGTTTGCGGTCTTCCATGGCGCGCGCAACCGGATGTGGACGTTTGTGCGCAACATGCCGGGCTGGAGCTTCTGGCTGCTGGCGCCGGGCCATCTGTTCTTCGTCACCTACATCACGCTGCGCGCATGGGGTAGCGGACGCCTGAAGGACACAGTTGACGGCCTGGTGGCTGGCGTTACCGGAATCGGACCGGTGTGGGCGGAGCGGCGCGCGCTGGAGCGGGCGCGCACGGTCAGCACGCCGACCCTGCTCAAGGCGATGAGCTGGAAGCCCGGCCTGATGGCGCGGCGGATGGGCGA
>JBGSUF010000358.1:0-2472 GCA_041736285.1 Hyphomonadaceae bacterium
GCACCTCCACCTGCGCCGCCTCCAGCGTCTCCTTGCTGCGCCGGAAAGCGAGCGAAAGCTGGCGCACGGCGTCGCGCACCTCGTCCGGCGCCGAACCATCGAGCGGCCGCAGATTGTCGGCCCTGATCGACCCGTCCTTGAGCGACCCGTCCTTGCGCGACCCGTCCTTCAGCGACCCGGCCTTGAGCAATCTTTCCGTCATGCGGCTTTCTCCCCGCCCTTGCCGGCCGCCTTCGCCCGGACTGGCGCTTTCAGGTAGAGCGGCGCGAAGTGGCAATCTTGGCGCATGTCGACATCGCCGTCGCGTGCAAGTTCCAGCGTTGCTGAAAACAGGCTGGCCAGCCTTGAGCGCTCTGGAAGCTCCAGGTTCCCCAGCTCATGGCTCAGATCCTGTATCGCGCGCCATTGTTCCAGTTTCGGCGCAATCCCCCGCAGCCTGTCGCGCGCAATCTCCAGCGGCAGGACAAATTGCCTCTCCACCGTGTGCGGCTTTTCCTGCTCGCGCCGCCCGGTGATCGCGCCGAACGC
Source organism: Hyphomonadaceae bacterium (assembly GCA_041736285.1). GTDB lineage: Bacteria > Pseudomonadota > Alphaproteobacteria > Caulobacterales > Hyphomonadaceae > JBGSUF01. The sequence continues at coordinate 529 of JBGSUF010000358.1, forward strand.
CTGCGCCAGGTGATAGAGCGTCGTGTCATATTGCGTGTGCTTCACGACTTTGGGCTGCTCCGGCATGCCGCGCGCAAACACATCGCGCCCCAGCAAAGCCCCGTCGAACAGATTGTCTGCCGCCTCCCGCATCGCTTCCAGCCGTGCCAGCCGGAAGGCCAGACGCTGCGCCATGCCCTCGCCAGTTTCCTCGTCGGTCTCCGGCTTTTGCGGCGCAGGCAGCATCATCTTCGACTTCAGGAAAGCCAGCCATGACGCCATCACGAGATATTCCGCCGCAAGGTCGATCCGGCGCGCCTTCGCCTCGCGGATAAAGGCCAGATACTGCTGCGCCAGCGCCAGAACCGAGACCCGCCGCAAGTCCACTCGCTGTCGCCGCGCAAGGTCCAGCAACAGGTGGAGCGGCCCTTCATAGCCCTCCACATCGACCACCAGCGCCTCATCCGCGCCAATCTCATCGACCGCCGCGAAGGCTTCCGGCGTGTCCTGCGCCTGTGTTGATCTGCTGGCCTGTTCCATCATGCCAATGCCCGCCCGCTTTTGCCCGCCATCAGCTCCCGAAAGCGCTCCCATCCGGCCTGCGGATCAAAACTTGTGTCGGCGTGGGTCGCTGCCGCCTCCGCAGCCTTGGCCCGCTCCAGCGATCGGCCCGCCAGCGGCCATGCCGCCTCCCCGACCTCTGTCATTTCTGCCAGAATTTCATCGCCGTCGCGGGAAAAGCCGGAGCAGTGCAGTGCGACATCGCAGCCCGCCGACAGTGAGGCCTGCACCCGGCTGGCGAGCGTGCCGCCCAGCGCCTTCATGCCGAGATCATCCGACATCAGCAGCCCGTCAAAGCCGATGCGTTCGCGGATCACCGCGGAAATCAGGTCGGCGGAGACGGTTGCCGCCACACCCCGCCCAAATGCGGAATACTCAATGTGCGCCGTCATCGCCATCGGTGCATGCGCCACCCGCGCGAACGCGGCGAAATCCTGCGCCAGTTCCTCCACCGCGGCATCGACGCGCGGCAGTTCCAGATGGCTGTCAGCCATCGCCCGGCCCTGCCCCGGAATGTGCTTGATGACCCCGGCAACGCCCCCCGCCCTCAGCCCGTCCAGCGCCGCCGAAGCCAGCGTCCCGACGGTGCGCGGATCGCGTCCGAAAGTGCGGTCGCCAATCGCGTCATGCGTCCCCGGAACGAACAGATCGACCACGGGCGCGCAATCGGCGTGAATGCCCAGCGGCGCCAGTTCGGCGGCAATCAGCCGGTGTCCCAGCCACACCGCCTCGCGTCCGGCATCCGCGTCACGCTCGAAAACCCGCAGGTAATCATGGCCGGACGGGAAGACCGGCCATTCGGGCGGCTTGAGCCGTGCCACGCGGCCGCCTTCCTGATCAATGAACACGAGGCAGGCCCGGCCCAGCGCCATCCAGATCTCGTCGACCAGCGCGCGCACCTGAACGCGGCTCTCGCACGAGCGTCTCATCAGGATCACGCCCCATGGCTGAAGCCGCGACAGCATCGCGCTCTCGCCGCCTGTCAGGCGCGTCCCGGAAACGCTCAGTATGGCTGCCCGCATCTTTCACCTCTGCCAGGACGCCTTCCGAACCGAAAGCGCAAGAAAACCGTCCGGCGGCGAGGTGTCAGCGCTGCACGACGATGCAGTCCCCGCCGCCAGCCTTCACCGCGTCACAAAACGCTGTGGCCGCACCGCGCTCGGCGAAGCTTCCCGCGCGCAGCCGATAGAAAACACCCTTTGCGCCGAGGTCGGCGCGCTGCACAAACCGGGTCGCGCCGCGAAACGTGTCGGGCTGACTCAGCACCAGCTTGTCCCATGATTCGTTCGCCGATTCTTCTGTCCGAAGTGCGGCAAGCTGGGCGAGGAACACACCATCCTGTGCAAAAGCGAAATTCGGCTGCGGCGCGGCCCGCAGCGGAGCGTCAGGTGTCGGCACCGGAAC
>JBGSUF010000361.1:0-2666 GCA_041736285.1 Hyphomonadaceae bacterium
GCGATGACGGCGACATGGTGCTGACGCCGCAGGCCGTCGCATCGGCGGCCGGCGTGACGTGCGGCGACGAGACGGTGTGCATCGTCGATGCAACGGGCCAGCCTCTGCGCATCCTGCCGCGCTCCTTCGCGGCTTTGTACAAGGCGCCGGGCGCTGACGCGGACGTGTTGTCGGACGCCGTTTCGGCGTTCAAGCCGGCCTTCGTGTTCGACCGGCGCGGCGTGGACCTGTCCAATCCGACCGATCCGAAGGGATGGTATCAGGTCGGCTATTCGCAGCGGTCGCCGATCGGCTGGATGAAGGCAGCGGACGTGATCGAATGGCGCCAGGCGCTGATCCTCGAATACATCCACCCCGGCAAGGGCAGCGATCGTCGCCCGCCAGTGCTGATGTTTGCTGACAAGGACACGCTGGAAGACGTGGTGCTCGGCAATGGCCGTGCGCGCAAGGTCGCCGACCTGCAGAAAGCCATCGATTCGGGCGAGCGGCCCGAGGGGGTGATCGGGCGCGAGCCGCCGGTCTTCCTCAACATTGACGAGCAGTTCTACGTTCTGCCGATCATTCAGTGGTCTGCCGAAGAGAGCTTTGATGAGCCGTCGCATTACCTGCAGGTGTTTGCGGCCGTTCCGGGCGAGCGCGCCGCGAGCGCTGGCGAGGGCACGCTCGAGGATGACGAGCTGCGCGAAACCAATCTGGCGCTGGCGAGCGGCGAGACCCTCGTCGACGTCGTGTTCGTGATCGACATGACCGGCTCGATGGGCCGCTATATCGACCGCGTGAAATCGGCCGTCGCCGGGCTCACCGAGACGATCAGCAAGATCAGCGGCGACAAGGTCACCGTGCGCTTTGGCCTTGTCGGCTATCGTGACAGCGTGGAAACAACCCCCGATCTGGAATGGACACGGCGCAATTTCACACCCGATCTGGTTGAGGGCGCGGAGCTGACCGGGCTTCTCGACAGCGGCGACCTCGTTGCAAGCGTGTCGAGCGACGAATGGGCCGAGGACGTTTTCGGCGGCTTCGAGGAAGGGCTGAACAGCTCCTGGCGCAGCGAAGAAGGCAAGCGTGAAGTGCGCATCATGGTGCTGATTGGCGACGCCAGCGGCCATGAGGTCAGCGACGAGCGCAAGCGTGAGAAGAACTCCTCCGGGAAGGAAGCCGATGACCTGAACGCGCTCGCCGTTCAGCGGGGCATCTATGTCTGGGCGGTGTATCTCAAGGATGACCGCGCCGAGCCGGAGTGGGAGAAGGGGATTGACCAGTTCAGCCGCCTCGCCCGCTCTCCGGATGACCGCTCGTCGGGCGCGCTCGGCGTGTTCGCCGATTCGGCGGCCGAAGCGGACAAGGGCATCGAGCGCACGACGCTCTGGCTCGGTAACAAGCTGGTGGGTCTGATCACCAGCGACCTCGAAACGGTTCAGGACTTTGTTGAGGCCGATACTGACGCCGAGGCGATGGCAGAGGCCGGCGGCGACGAGGAGACCGAGCGCTCCATCGAGGTGGCGCGCGGGACGCTCCAGGCGGCAATGGTCGACTGGCTCGGTGATGCGGCCGAGCGCCCGCGGGACTTTGTGTCCTGGGTGTTCGACCAGGATCTGAGCGATGTGAACCGTCCGGCGCTCGGCGTTCGGGTGCTGGTCACGCGTGAGCAGCTGGACAACATCATCCGCCAGTCGGAGACGCTGATTGATGCGCTGGACAACAACATTCTCGGCCAGGTCGACTTCCTGACCTCGCTGAAGCTGGCGTCGGCGCAAACCTCGCTCGGCCTTGAAGTTGATCCGGACCTGTCGCTGGGTGAGCAGGAATTCCTGCCGAAATGGGTTGCGGCACTGCCCTATCGCAGCCGCGTTCTGGGCATGACCCCATCGGAATTCACCAACCTCTCCGCCTCCGACCGGATGGAGTTCCGCGCAAGCCTGGAGTCGAAATACTCCACCTATCGGGCGCTCGCAGGATCGCCGGACGTGTGGACGAAGCTCGATGATGGCGACACCGAACTTCAGGAAGTGACGTTCATTTCGCTCTCCCTGCTGCCGTGAGGCCAACGCGTTGAGACGGATGTGTCCGGAATGAGCGTCGCAGGCGCTGCGGCTGAGCATGGCAATGGCAACACGGCCAAGGCGGATGTGTCGCCGGATTGCCTGCTCAGCGTGCGGGGGTTGTCGCGCGAGAGAGAGGGCGGGGGGACACGGTTCCGCGTCAGCCTGCCGCGCCTCGATCTCAATGAGGGAGAGTTCTGCGCGCTGGTCGGGCCATCAGGATCTGGCAAGTCGACGCTGCTTGACCTGATCGGACTGGTGCTGGAACCGACGACGGTGGGCCGTTATGACCTGCGCCTCGATGGTCCGGGAACGCCGATGCGGCCGCTTGCCGACCTTTGGGAGACCGGGGCCGGGGAGGACAGCGCCGCAGCGGTGCGGCGCAATGCCATGGGTTATGTGCTGCAATCGGGCGGCCTGTTCCCGTTCCTGACGGTGGGTGAGAATATCGACCTGCCGAGGCGGCTGGTGCGCCAGCGCGTGCGCCGGGCCGATACGGAGACGCAACTGCGGCAGTTCGGGCTGATGTGGGGGTATGACAAGCGCGTCACGGAGCTGTCTGGCGGTGAGCGTCAGCGTGTGGCGATCCTGCGGGCGCTGGCGCACCGTCCGCGCATCGTGCTG